>JBDTPR010000132.1:0-12366 GCA_039932635.1 Candidatus Solibacter sp. | reverse complement strand
ACTGTTGATAAAGCTCGTCTTCGAGCCAGCTATTGATACCCATGTCCGTGTCGGATTGCGATGCCATGTTAAAGGAGGGAAAATCTTCTCTTTCCATGATACCAAGAGTGCCCCGGCGGGCTCTTTCCCAGCGGCGTGCCTGCTATTGGCCCAATTCCAAAGGCTTTTCCACGATTACGTGGGTTTCATAGTGATAGGAGATCAGCCGCAGCCCGGAGGCCGTACAGCGGATGACCACCTGGTAATTGGGCGGGAATCCGCCCATGCGGGCGCGCAACTCGCGCATGCTGGAGGCCGAGCAGAAGAATTCCACCGCTCCCTGTAAGGCGGAAGCCGTCCCGGTGCCGGTCAGTTCCAGGGTGCGGCGTTTCTTGCCGGAACTGTCCGCTCCCGTCAGCACGGTAAGCAGGCCGTATACCGTCGATGGGTCGGTGCCGGACGGCGTATATAGGATTTTGCCGCCGTGTCGCTGGTCGATAATCGCAAAGGAGTCGGAGGGTGTGAAGCCGATGCTCAACGGCAGCGTTTTGAGCAGCACCGTTGCCGACTTGCTGTTCACCGGAGTGCCGAAGAGAGCGCCATTGCGTCCCAGCAGGCAGTGAGCGGCGCTTCCGATTCGGGCAGGATCTGGTAGCTGCCGCCGAATGACACCCGGGTGCTCGCCAGGGTGGCGGCCGTGGCCCAAGGTCCACACCCTCAAGACGGTGCGCGATCTGCTCACAGAGCGCGGGGTCCTGCCCGATTTCGAAGGGCCCGCCGGCATCAGCGCTGCGCAGGATGCGATAGATAATTTCGCGCTGAATCTGGCCGCTGAGAAAGGGAATGTCCTGCGGCGTCTGTAGCAGGTCCACCAGGCGTATGCACGCGTTGAGGAACGGCACCGTGGTTTCACCGGTCGCCATGCCGGGACTGTCGGGTGGCGCGTCGGCCACGTGAATCTCTTCGCGGGTGAGCAGTTCGCGGACGGTGGGCATATCGAGTTTGAGCGCCAGGGCCAGACACGGCACGGCTTCACTGGCCTCGATCACGCGGCTGACCACCGGCAGATCGATCGACGTCAGAAGGAAACGCGTCGGGTCGTAAATAAATGCGGTGCGGCCGAGTTCTACGCGCTTGCGTCCTTGCGCCATCACGATGACGCCGGGTTCGTAAGTCATGGAACATGGAGCCGTGGTCGAGGTCCGGCGGTGCAGCGAAAGCCCCGGGATCTCGGTTGTCAGATTGTCCGCCGAGCCAACGAACAAGGCAATCTTGCGCGCCAGCTCCAAACGCAGTTCGGGAGCCAGGTCCGGCACGGGAGGTGCATTTACATGCGCATTCTTCATACTTTGGCCTCGTACTCCTGCACCCAGGATACCTGTCGGCATAGTGCGGCAGTCAACCGCGCAAGAGAAATAGGCAATAAATCGGAAGGATCGGGATACCGCCTGGAGAGTGCCGGAGCCTAACCTGGAGAAGAGAGAAACGGTTCCTAAGGAGAAGCAATGCAGAAGCGCAAACTGGGAAACAGCGGCCTGGAAGTTTCGGCTCTAGGGCTGGGCTGCATGGGGATGAGTTTCGGTTACGGCCCGGCGCAGGACACGCAGCAGATGACGGCGGTGATCCGGGCGGCGGTGGAGAGCGGCGTGACGTTCTTCGATACGGCGGAAGTGTACGGTCCGTTCATCAATGAAGAACTGGTGGGCGAGGCTCTGGCGCCCTTCCGCGGCCAGGTGGCGATCGCCACCAAGTTCGGGTTCGCATTTGACGCCAACAAGAAGCAGACGGGTCTGAATAGCCGGCCCGCGCACATCAAGGAAGTTGCCGAGGCTTCGCTGAAGAGGCTGCGGGTGGAGGCGATCGATCTTCTCTATCAGCACCGCGTGGATCCCGAGGTGCCCATCGAGGACGTGGCGGGCGCGGTGAAGGACCTGATTCAGGAAGGCAAGGTGAAGCACTTCGGACTCTCGGAAGCGGGTGTGCGGACGATTCGCCGCGCGCACGCCGTGCAGCCGGTGACGGCGTTGCAGAGCGAGTACTCGCTGTGGTGGCGGGAACCGGAAGCGGAGATCATGCCGGTGCTGGAAGAACTCGGAATCGGGTTCGTGCCGTTCAGTCCGCTGGGTAAAGGCTATCTGACTGGCATGGTGGACGAGAATACCCAATTCGACAGCACGGACTTCCGCAATACCGTGCCTCGTTTCTCGGCGGAGAATCGGAAGGCGAACCGGGCGTTCGTGGAGTTGCTGGAAAGCATTGCGCAGCGCACGAAGGCGACACCGGCACAGATCGCGCTCGCCTGGGTGCTGGGCCGGAAGCCCTGGATCGTGCCGATTCCCGGGACCACGAAACTGCATCGCCTGGAAGAAAATCTCGGCGCGGCTGCCATCGAACTGAGCCCGCAAGATCTGCGCGAAATGGAGACCGCCTGTTCCGCGCTCGACGTGCAGGGCGCGCGATACTCCGAAGCCGCGCAGCGAATGATTAACCGGTAGTTCCAAGAAAAGGACAAGTCGATGTATCAAACGAAGGCATGTTCGTTTCGGCATTCGGGCTGATTATGGGACGCCGCAGCCTTTCGGGATCGCCGATCGGTGGCATTCCGGAGACGCAGGAGATGCTGGATTTTTGCGGGGCGCACAACATTACGTCGGATGTCGAAGTGATTCCGATTCAGAAGATCAATGAGGCGTATGAGCGCTTACTGAAGAGCGACGTGAAGTATCGCTTCTCGATCGATATGGCATCGCTTAGGAGCGCGTAGTTGCGAGGCTCGGGCTAAGATGGAGGCATGGAATTGACTGGAAAAAAGATCGCGATTTTAGTGGACCAGATGTATCAGGAGATGGAGGTCTGGTATCCGCTGTTCCGCCTGCAGGAGGCCGGGGCCACGGTGGTGACGGTGGGCGCCAAGGCGGGCGAGACCTACGGCAGCAAGCTGGGCTATCCGGTGAAGTGCGCGCTTTCGTACGACGATGCGAAGGCGTCGGATTTCGACGGCGTGGTGGTGCCTGGCGGGTATGCGCCCGATCACATTCGGCGGCACGCGAAGGCCAATGAGTTCGTGCGCGATATGAATGCGGCAGGGAAACTGGTGGCGTCGATCTGCCACGGTCCGTGGGTACTGTGCTCCGCGGGCGGGATGTTGAAGGGGCGGAAGGCGACTTCGTTCTTTGCGATTAAGGATGATGTGGTGAATGCCGGCGCATTGTGGGAAGACGCCGAGGTGGTGGTGGACCGGAATCTGGTGACCAGCCGGAAGCCCGAGGATCTGCCGGCGTTCTGCCGGGCTTCGATCTCGGTGTTGACGGGCCAGAAGTAGGTAGTACGAGTTAGAGCGTCGGATGGCCGGCCCCGGGGGCCGGCCGCGAACGTGGGCGTCCGCTCTACAGCTTTGTTTCGCTGACTTGGAAGACGGGCTGGGTATTGGTGTAGTTGGGGATGTCGGCGAGCAGGGTGGGTCCATGGGTCGCGAGGCAGGTCTGGAACGCGGCGACCGATTCAAAGAGCAGGTGCCCCATGGCGATGTACGGACCTTGTCCGGGAACGCCAAGGTCGGCGGAGAGCCCTTTTAGCGTTGAACCGAGCACTTTCTGCACGAGGGGCAGGTGACTGGCGCAGTAATAGTCCATGTCGAACGTGGCGCCGTCGGAGTTGGGGTAGAGCACACTGACTTTGATCATGAACTAGGGATTATATATGAGGTCAGGCCCCTTTGGGGTAGCAGCCCAGGATGCGCAGGAAGTCGGCGATTTCGAGCAGATGGTTCAGGGCGTTGACCGCCACAGGGGAATCCGCGCGGCCCAGGAAATCGAGATAGAAGAGGTACTCCCAGGGTTTGCCTCGCAGGGGGCGCGATTCGATTTTCATCAGATTCAGGTCGCGCAGGGCGAAGGCGCTCAGGGCACGAAACAGGGCGCCGGGAATATTGCGGGTGCTGAACACCAGCGAGGTCTTCCACTGGGTGTTGGCGGCGGCGCGCAGCGGGTAGCGTTTGGCGTACTCGGGGGTACGCAGCAGGAAAAAACGGGTGAAATTCTGGCGGTCGCTTTCGATGGATCGGCGCAGAATGTGGGCTCCGTAAATTTCGGCGGCCACGGCGCTGGCGATCCCGGCGGCATCGCCGAGGCCTTCCTCTTCGATCATCTTGACGCTGCCGGCGGTATCGTAGAACGGAATCTTCTCAATTTGGGGATTGGCGGCGAAGAAATCCAGACACTGATTGAGCGCGACCGGGTGAGAGAAGACGCGTTTGACCTGCGAGAATTTGACTCCCTTGCGCGCGATCAGGTTATGTACGATGCGAACGCTGGTTTCGGCGACGATGGGCAGTTCGAAGTTGACCAGGTGGTCGTAGTTTTCGTGGACGCTGCCGGCGAGCGTGTTCTCGATCGGCACCACGGCTCCGGCGGCGTCGCCATTCTTGACGGCGTTGAATATGTCGGGAAAGCGGAGGCAGGGTAGCACTTGAACGTCCGGACCGCAGAGTTGGCGGGCGGCCTCCTGGCTGAAGGCGCCGAGTTCGCCCTGGAAAGCGACCACTGGTCGGCGGGCGCTCACCGGGCCACCTCGTCCTTGGATTTGGATACGCCATCCCAACGGCGAGCGCGGGGGTCGGGCAGGCCGATGAGGTCGAGGACGCGGTCCACCGAGTGGTCGATCACGTCGTCCACTGTTTGGGGATGGTGGTAGAAGCCGGGGATGGGCGGGGCGATGATGGCGCCCATTTCTGCCAGCGCGGTCATATTGCGGAGGTGTCCCAGGTGGAAGGGACTTTCGCGGACCATCAGGATCAATTTACGCCTCTCCTTAAGGATGACGTCGGCGGCGCGGACCATGAGGTTGGAACTGATTCCGCCGGCGATGGCAGACATAGTATGGATGGAGCAGGGGGCTATTACCATCGCGTCGGTGGCGAAGGAACCGCTGGCCAAGCGGCAGGAAATATCCTCCATGGGGTAGGAGAAATCTGAGAGGCTCTTGAGGTCGGCCGCGGATTTCCCGGTCTCCAGGAACAGCGTCTTTTCGCCGGAGCGAGTGAGGATGAGGTGAACTTCGACTCCCCCGTGGGAGCGCAGGCGTTCCAGCAGGCGCACGCCGTAAATTGCGCCGCTGGCGCCGGAGATTCCAATGATTACTTTAGATGTCATTTCGTACCGGTGTTCCATTTTCAGAACAGAATTTAGTATTTTTCGTTATAATTTCCGTGAACCTGTTCGCCGTGTTTTGGGGCGGCGGAGACCACAGCAGGCGCCAAGCGGGATGATATCATGGAGCGCCCCGGAGAAAAGCTCAAGAAGGCTCGCGAGCGGCTGAAACTCACCTATCGCGACGTGGAAAAGGCCAGCCAGCAGGTGGCCGAGCGGCGCGGCAGCGACGAGTTCGCGATTGCCTTGAGTCGGCTCGCCGATATCGAGCACAAAGGCACGGTGCCGACCATCTTCCGGCTCTACACGCTGTGCGCCATCTATCGCCTGAATTTTTCCGACGTGGTGGGGTGGTATGGAGTTCCCGTGGAGTCGCTGCCCGGGGAAGCTCTGCTGACACCGCTGAGCGAGACCCACGTCGCCAACTTCGGCGCGCCGTCGAAAACTCCAGCGGTCCCGACCGCCTCGGCGCCCGAAATCGATTTCAATTCCACCACATTTCTGGGCCATCTGGCGCGGCGCTGGGGAAAAACGGGATTGATGTTTTTCGATGGCTGGCATGTGCGGCAGCATCGGTATGGCTTCATCGGGCTGGAAGATCACTCGATGTCGCCGATCCTGCGCCCCGGATCACTGGTGTTAATCGATGAATCGCGGCGTAAGATTGCCGCCGACGGCTGGACAAGTGAGATGGATCGTCCCATCTACTTCCTGGAAACCCGCGACGGCTATCGTTGCGGATGGTGCACATTGTACGGCGAACAGACGCTCTTGCAGCCGCACCCCGGCTCGAATCGCAAGCCGGAAATGTTCGGGAGCGACGAGATCGACGTGATCGGCCAGGTGACGGGCGTGGCTATGCTCCTCGACCTCAAGAAGCCGCGGCGCGCTCGAAGCGCAACAACTCCAGCAACGTCTCCAAATCCGTAAGGTATAACAGGCTTTCCACCTGATGGGCCGAGCCCGGCATGAGTTCGCGGTAAACAGCGAAATCGAGCAGGGGATCCGACGCGTGCAGGTATTCGTCGAGGTCCGCTTTCTGGCGCGACAGACTGAAACTCAGCCACTGCGAGAAGATTTCGTGATGACTGTGGCGCAGGGTGCGGTCGGTGATGTCGCGACCCACGATCTGGCTTAGCGGCGGATGCGCATAGCTGCCGGCGAGGTCTCGCAGGGAAGCGAGGAAGACGAGGCGGCCGAAGTGCGTCGGAATGCGCTGGAGCGTCTTCCGCCACACTTCGGCCGCCGGTCCTGCTGCCGGTTCCGGTTTTGCCATGAAGTCAGCCAGACGATCCCCCCGCGCGGCGCGAACCTTGATTCTATATCACCTGCCGTGCGGCCGGAATCGGGAACCATCTCTTCGACCCTTTAGAACTTTGGTTTAAGTTAATGTTCTATTTTCAGAAAATGTTTAAGATATTTACCCTAGATCGGTCAGGGGAGATCTAATCTAGTACCATCATTACTGCCAAACGGCAGCAGGCAAGGATAACTAACGATATGAAAAAACTAACGATTCTCGCGTTCATCGCGCTCTCCCTATTCGCCGCCACGGCGACCAATAAGATTGAAAACCCGTTTCCCTCTTGCAACCCTTGCCCCTGGGTGCGGTAGTAGCGAAAGTTAGCGGCAGCGAGTACAGCTTTCGGTGATAGGATCAAGGCTAACGACCTTCGGGTCGAGAGTCTCCGACGACCATGGCTGTACTCGCACCCATTTTGCAAGCGGTCTTATTGCTTGGCTCCATTTTAATGGTGCTCAAGCTGTATCGGACCGGCTTGTATAAGCAGTACCCAGTTTTTTTTGCATTCTTCATTTTCCGTATCCCAAATAGCATCTGGCCGCTCATTCTGCCTCGTGACTCCTTCACTTACTTCTACCTTTGGGTTTGCACGATCCCGATTGTACTCATCTTTTATGTCCTGTTAGTGGTGGAACTCTACAAATCTGTCCTCGAGCGATATCGCGGATTGTACAGTCTGGGCCGCTGGGTGATGTATGCATCGGTAGCGATCGCGGTAATGATCTCGGCCCTGAGCCTGTTACCCACCATCAAGCCGGAGATGAAGCAGGGATCGAGGGCCATGATCTACGTCTTGGCTTCGGAACGCGTGGTGGATTCAGCATTGGCCATCTTCATTATATTAATGCTCTGTTTCCTGAGTTTTTTCCCCTTAAAGCTGGGACGAAACGTTCGTGTGCACTCGTTATTATTTTCAGTTTTCTTTCTGAGTCAGACCTTCATGCTGCTCGTGCGCAGCAATTTCGGCTTGAAGTTCGAGGATCTGCTGAATACGGCGGTACAGTGCGTGGTGGCGGCCAGCATGATAGCCTGGCTGACCCTACTGCGCCCGACAGACGAAGACTCAAAGCAGGCTCCGGCAGCGTTGGGACCGGAGTACGAGAGCCGGCTGCTGGCGCATCTGGATTCCATCAACAGCGCACTGCTAAAAACGTCGCGGCGTGAGCAGCATGAGGACGACACGGTACACCGGTAAGGGATTTCCCGGGGTCTGGTTTAAGTCTCAATCTGTGACTATTTAGTACCCTTAGGCGGTTCCCTGGGTTGCATTTTTACGGATTTCCCGTTATTCTTTGCACTGGGAAGCACAAATCTCGCAAATGTTCGTAGGGATTCTAGTTTCGAGCGTAGTGTTGGGCGCCTTACTCTTGGCGGCCATCGCCTTGGTGCGCCGCCTGGGGCAGTCGCATTCTACGCTCCCTGTGACGGCGGAATGGATCGAAGAGCTTTCGATTGATCGGTATCGCCCTATGGCACGCCTGCTGGATTCGGCTGACATAGAGTACCTACGTTCGCAACCCGGCTTTACGCGCCAGATGGAAGCCAGGGTACGGGCACAGCGCAGCCGCATTTTCCGCGGTTATTTGAACTGCCTGGACAATGATTTCAAACGGGTTTGCCTGGCAATGAAGCTGATTTTGGCGCATTCGTCGCTGGATCGTCCGGATCTTGCCAGCGCCCTTGTGAACCAGCAGGTGATGTTTGCCACCGGCTTGCTCGGCGCCCACTTCCGCGTCTTCCTCTATCGTTGGGGTATCTGCTCGGTGGATGCCGGCAGCCTGGTAAAGATTTTCGATACCATGCAACTGGAGTTGCGAAGCCTGGTGCCGTCGGCTATGCCGGTCTGCGCCTGACACCCGCCAACTCTGCCTGACACAAAAAATAAATCGGACTAAATCCGCTTTAGTAATTCCTTGGCTTCCTTTAATTCGGGAAACTTCTTCTCGGTTTCCTTGAATTCCTTGGTGTGGACGCAACGGCGCGCCCCGCTGTGATCCACGGGAAAGCGCAAATGCAGCATTTCGTGGTACATAACGTATTCCAAGGCGAGCGCAGGCGCGTCCTTTTTATCGAAAATCCGGCTGATTATAATGGCATTGTGCGAGGGATCGAAGTGCCCCAGCATGCTGCGCGAGGCTCCGCGGCTCCAGCCGAGTTGCGGACGGCCTAACAATCCGTCGAAGAACCGGGAATTGAGGCGCTCGAAGATCTCCTCCAGGTCGAAGAACTCGCCTTTGGGGCCGGAAATAAATTTGCGGCCGCGGATCTGTTTGACCAGGTGGGCCTGGCGCCGCACGTCGCGGCGATTGAGGTAAAGGCGGTAGCGGTGGGAATAGATTGCCGCGATGGGCTTGCGGTAGAGTTTCCCGAGGAGAATATGGGCCAACGCCTCCAACACAGGCGCGGGCGCCCCGGCCAGCAGGTCCGACATGCGGACCAGAAGCACGCCTTCCTTCAAGGAAATGAAGCTGTCGGCATTCGCGAAGCGGCAGAACTCGATGCGTAGTTCAGGAGCGGCGGTGCGGGGCTTGAGCTCGCGGAAAACGCGGGCGTAGATCTCTTCCGGCGATTCGAAGAAGAGCGAGCTTTGCAGCCCGGTTAGATCTAACGCTCCCATAGCTACCTCAGGACCGCTCCCTCACGGTCGCGGCTCTGACCGCGTTGCTCATTAGTCGATTATCGCTCACCGCTATTGGCCGCCGGCGGCACTGGGATTAAGAGCGTAGCGCAGGGCGCGCCGACGCTCGTCGGAGCCGGCGAAGAGATTCTCGGGGAACTTGCGGTAGCCAAGCATCTGGTTGTAAATGAGCCCTTCCTTGCTGACATTCAGCGACATTCCGGCCATATACTGCAAGCGCAGGTTGCCATCGCGATTGATTTCCGCGCCCGAAAGCCAGGGCCGCAGATCCGGTTCCTGCCCCGCGTAGGTGGCCAGCAACTGCACGATGCTGCCGAAGCCCACCTGGCGCAGGCTGTCGTTGACCCTCTGTCCCTCGGGACGGTCGATGCGCGCCTGCATGGCGTCGATATCGATCTTCGCGGGATCGACCTGGCCCATGAGCACGACGTCGTACCCGCCGCCGGAGATATCGTTGCCCCAGATGGTGCCGTTGGGGAAGGCGTCAAAGAAGGTGGCGATTTCGCTCTTTACGGTTTCGGGATCGCTCTCGTAGAGCGGCACCCATTGGGTGATCACGCCGCCGGGATTGAGGTGCTGTTTGACGAGCTCAAAATACTCCTTGGAGTAGAGCGTGGCGCTGCCTTTGACCCAGGGATGAATGGGGTCGCTGGTGATGATGTCGAACTTCTCGTTGGTGGTGAGGACGAAGTGGCGCGCGTCGTCGTAGATGATCTGGGTGCGCGGGTCCTTGGTCACGAAGTAATTCTGCGGCCCGAAATATTTGGTGGCGGTGGGCGGAATCAGCGGCTCCATCTCGCAGATCACGATCCGCTTGATTTCAGGGTGCACGACGAAGCTGCCGGCGGTGACGCCCGCGCCGAAGCCCACGATCAGCACCGACTTCGGATCCTTATGGGTGAGGGCGGGCAGGTGGCCCAGCATGCGCTGCAGGCGCATATCGTAGGACTCGGTGGAGGCTTCCACCTTGCCGCTGACGTGGAATTGGATGGCGCCATCGTCCCACTTCGTGATGGCAATGGAGGAGTTGATGCCCTCTCCGGTGTACAGCACTTCGGAGCGGCCCATCGACGTCATCATGCGGCGGCCGTAGGCGATCAACATGCCGGGGACGGGGCTGACGCTGCGCACCAGGAACACCGCAATCAGCGCGGCGGCCGCGGTGGCCAGTGCAGAGGGCAATCGGAAGGGCACGAGCTGCGGGACCAGCATGAGCAGTCCGCTGATCGCCAGAAGCGCAATCATCACCGACTGGCTGCCGGCGGTGCCCAGCCAGGGCACCAGGATCAGGCTGGCGCCGAGAGCGCCCAGAATTGCGCCGAAGGTGTTGGCCGCATAGATACCGCCGACCAGCCGGCCGGGGTCGCCCTCCTCGCTGGCCGCGGCGGCCAGGGCAAGCGGAAAGCTCGCGCCCCAGAGCAGGGCGGACGGCAGCAGCGCCCACAGGCAGCGCACCATATCGATCTGGAAGGTGTACCAGGGACTGGTAGAGAGTAGCGGATTGACCGGCCAGTAGGGGAGCGAATTGGCCAGCATGTAGGCGGTGTAGGCGGCGGCTCCGGCGAGCAGCATCTGGCACCAGCCGAGCATGGCTTTGGGATTGCGAGCGCGGCGCACCAATGAGGATGCGGTGGTGCTGCCGATGCCGATTCCCACCAGGAAGACAGCCAGGATGATGGAGAAGGTGTAGACGGTGGCGCCCAGCATGAGGCCGAGCAGGCGAGTCCAGATGACTTCGGCGCCGAGCGCGGTGGCGCCGGAGAGAGCGATGGTAACGTACACAGGCCATGCGCCCTTAGCGATGGCGGGCTTGGAATCGTCGGCGGCGGTGTGCTGCGGCGAAGCTTTGGCGAGCGAGAAGCTGACCAGTCCGACGGCGATGTTGATGGCGGCGGCCACGAAGGTGGCGGTGCCCATATCGAAGACGCGCAGCAGGTAGAAGCCGGCAAGCAGGCAGCCCATCACGGCGCCTACAGTATTGGCGCTGTAGAGCATGCCGAGGAGTCCGACGCCTTCGGGCGAGGCCTTAATCCAGCGCGAGGCGGCGGGCAGGGACGCGCCCATGAGGAAGGTGGGCGGCAGCAGGCAGAGTCCGGCGATCATGGCGCGTAGCAGGATGGCGGGCATGCCGTGGCCCACGGCGGAGGTGTAGATCGAGTCCACCAGGGGCATCAGGAAAAGCACGAGGATGCCGCAGATGGCGATGCCGAATTCGATTTTGCCATAGACGCGGAGGGGGTGCTGGGCGCCCAGTTTGAGGCGCGGCAGCATGATGCTGCCAAGACAGAGTCCGCCCATGAAGGTGGCCAGCAAAACGCCGAGCGAGACCGCGCTTGAGCCGATCACCAGCTGCAGCAACTGGTACCACACGATTTCATAGATTAATGCCGCACAGCCGCTGCCTAGAAAGAGCAGCAGGAGGACAGGCAGATGCCGGCGCGCGCCGCCGACAGGCGCGGGTGGAGTTGGGGTCTGTTGGGCCAATTCGCATGATACATCACGTAGCCGGGGATTCGCCTGAAGATCGGCCATTTTGCCCCATAAGCAGTCTTGACACTGGGTGCCGTAGTGATATTATCAAGTTCGCTTTTTCTGAAATTTCAGCAGAACTCTGAGTGTTAACATTGACAATGCAATCCAGTCTGAAGAACAAGGGTCAGGAGACCGTCGACGGAGGGCTCGGCCAGCAGGTCTATCTGCTGATTCGCGACCGAATTCTGAGCGGTAAGATTCCGTTTGGCGCTTCGGTTTCGCGCCGCGAGCTTTCGCGTGAACTCGGCATGAGCACGCTGCCGGTCACCGATGCCTTGCGCCGCCTGGAAAGTGAAAAACTGATCGAAGCCATCCCCCGCGTGGGCACTGTGGTGCGCACTCCAACGCGCCAGGATGTGCTTGGCTTCTACGTGGTCCGCGAGGCGCTGGAGAGCCAGGCCGCGCGCCTCTTCGCGGAGAAGGCGTCAGCCGCCGACCGGCGCAAATTGATCGAATCCGCCGAGAGTCTGGACGCGGCCTACAACATGTGCGCCGCCGCGCCGAAAGCTACCGAACAGCAGTTATTCGAGCTGCGCAATCAGCACATGAACTTTCACCTGGAACTGGCGGGCGGAACCCGCTGCCCGTTCCTGTATGAAGCCATCGAGAAGAATCAGATCCTCATTTTCAATTGGTTCTTCGACCAGTTATTCGGCTATCCCGGCCTGCCGAACAACTGGCACGTCGATCTGGCTAAAATCCTGGCGAAAACCGATGCCGACGCTGCCGATCGTGCCATGCGCGCGCATGTCCGCTTCCGCATGGAC
>JBDTPR010000131.1:0-12400 GCA_039932635.1 Candidatus Solibacter sp. | reverse complement strand
CGCCGGCCTCCATCGCGATATCGGTGCCGCCCCCCATGGCAATTCCGAGATCGGCCAGCGCCAGCGCGGGAGCGTCGTTGATGCCGTCGCCGACCATGGCCACGCGGTGTCCGGCGGCCTGCAATTTGCGGATTTCCGCGACCTTGTCCGCGGGCAAAACGTCGGCGAGTACGTGCTCGATACCGGCCTCGCGCGCGATCGCGCCGGCAGTGGCCGCGCGGTCGCCGGTGAGCATCCAGACGTCGAGGCCCATGGCGCGCAGACTGCGCACAGCCTCGGCGGCCTCGGGCTTGAGCGTGTCGGCAATCTCGATGGCGCCCGCCACTACGCCGTCGATCGTCACGGTCGCGCCAGGGCGTCCCACGGCGATCTCGCGGCCACCGATCCGTCCGCGCACGCCGTGCCCAGTCTCGGCGAGGAACGCGGTGACGGGTTCGAGCGCGAGTCCGCGGCGGCGCGCCTCGTCCACAATGGCTTTTCCCAGCGGATGTTCGGAAGCGTGTTCGATGGAGGCGGCGAGGCGCACGATCTCGTCTTTCGCCCAGCTGCCATGCGCCGTGACGCGCGTGACGTGCGGTCTGCCGGTGGTCAGCGTGCCCGTCTTATCGAGCACCACCGTATCGATCTTGTGCGCCATTTCGAGCGCTTCGCCGCCCTTGATCAGAATGCCGCGCTGTGCGCCGCGCCCCGTGCCCACCATGATCGCGGTGGGCGTTGCCAGGCCCAGTGCGCATGGGCACGCGATAATCAGCACCGCGACGGCGTTGACCATCGCGACCGCGAAAGGCGCGAAGAACAGCCAAATGCCGAACGTGAGAATGGCCAGCGCCAGCACCGTGACGGTGAAGTAGCCGCTGACCACGTCCGCGAGGCGCGCCACCGGAGCGCGCGAGCCTTGCGCTTTCTTTACAAGTTCCACCATCTGCTGCAGCATCGTGCCGCGGCCGACTTTGGTGGCGCGATAGTGGAAGGCGCCGGTGAGATTGATGGTGCCGGCGAAGACCGCGGCGCCCACCGACTTCTCCACCGGCAGACTCTCGCCGGTAAGCAGGGATTCGTCCACCGCGGAGGCGCCCTCGGCGATCTCCCCATCGACGGCAATCCGCTCGCCGGGCCGCACCGCCAGGGTGTCGCCCACCGTTACCTGGTCCACGGCGACCTCGCGCTCCACGCCATCGTGAATCACGCGCGCGATGGGCGGTTGCAGGTCCATCAACTTGCGGATTGCTTCGCCGGCCTTGCCGCGGGCCCGGGCTTCGA
Organism: Candidatus Solibacter sp.; assembly: GCA_039932635.1. Taxonomy (GTDB): domain Bacteria; phylum Acidobacteriota; class Terriglobia; order Bryobacterales; family Bryobacteraceae; genus Solibacter. Next base: position 11,140 of record JBDTPR010000131.1, on the reverse strand, counting down.
GCGTCCGCCCCAGGAGGATGAGCGCGATGATAACCGCGGCAGCCTCGTAGTAAACCTGGTGGCCTCCGCGAACCGTCTCGGCCAGCGAATAGAGGAACGCCGCGCCCGTGCCCAGCGCGACCAGCGAATTCATGTTGGCCGCACCGTGGCGCGCCGCCGTCCACGCCGCCCGGTAGAAAGGCGCGCCGGCATAGAAAATTACCGGTAGGGTGAGCGCTAACTGTATCCACGGCGAATAAGGGACATGCCACATGCCATGCGACATCGCGATGGCCGCCACGGGAATGGCGAACGACGCGGCCACCAAAAGCCGCCGGCGATAGCCCAGTTCGGCGGAATCGGCAGGCGCTTCCTTCTCGGGTACTTCGAAGCCCAGTTCCTCGATCGCGCCTACGAAATCGCGGACCTGTACGATCGCGGGGTCGAACTCCACCGTCGCAGTATTGGTGGCAAGGTTGACGTTGGCGCGGTCCACCCCCGGTGTGTCGGCCAGTGTGCGTTCGATGCTGCGCGCGCAGGCGGCGCACGTCATTCCGGAGACCGGCAGGTCCACGCGCTCCGGAGCACTGGTCTTCATGCAGGCACTTCGAAGCCGAGTTGCCGCACCGTGTTGGCCAGGGTCTCGGGCTTCACCACGTCGCCGTCGTACTCCACGGTCGCTGTGGCGCCCACCAGGTCCACCGTGGCCTTGGTGACGCCCGGCGTGGCGCTGAGTTTGCGCTCCACGCTGCGCGAGCAGTTGCCGCAGGTCATACCTTGCACGTTCATCTTCAGGGTTTGCGCCGCCATACTTATATGATGCGCCACTAGGGCATACTGGCTCAGGAGGATTTTCTTGGTTTTTTCCGATCTGCACCTGGCGCGGCGGCTGGAGTCAGCCGAAGCGGCCAACGCGCGAGGTTGTACGGCGATTCATCCGGAAGCGGCGTCGATCGAGGTGGCCGGGGGTTGCGCGGTCTTCGTCGGCGCCGAATCGCCTCTCAGCCACGCCGTGGGAATCGGCCTGAACGGTCCCGTGAATGGAGCCGAACTCGATCGGCTGGAAGCCTTTTTCCGCTGCCGGGGCGGGCAGGTGTCGATCGAGCTCTGCCCGCTCGCCGACCCCGGTCTGGTGACGATGCTCGGCGAACGCGGGTACCGGGTCGCGGAGTTCAACAACGTCCTGGTGAAGCGCCTGCCGGGTGCTTCCATCGTGCTGACACCGCGCGTGCGCCGCGCCCTGCCCGACGAGAGCGACTTGTGGAGCCACACCGTCGGACGCGGTTTTTTCGATGAGCACGACCTCACCACCGCCGAAATGGACGTGGGCCGCGCCATCTGTGCCATGCCGGGCGTACTTACCTATCTCGCCGTGACGGAGGGCGGGATGTTGGCGGGCGGGGCCGCCGGGGCGATTCACAGCGGCCTGATGACCTGCTTCGCCGACAGCACAATTGCGCCTCACCGCGGCGGCGGCTTGCACCGCGAGATGATCGAAGCCAGGCTGAATGAAGGCTTGGCGCAGGGCTGCGACCTGGCCACCGCGTCCACCCTGCCGGGCAGCGGCTCGCAGCGCAATTACGAGCGCCTGGGCTTCGAAGTGGCCTACACGCGAGTCACCTTCCTAGGCTGAAGGCCCGAGCCCAAAGCAGAGCCGCGAACGTAAGTGAGTCGATCGACACATAGCGTCACGTTCGCTCCCTGACGGTCGCGGCTCTGATTTTGGGCTCGGGATTTGTGCTTAGGCCCACAATAATTCTGAGAATCCGAGTCGCCCGCCATAACTTGCTCTCTTACGAATCCATTTATTGAGTGGCTGGATCACCAGGTTGCGGCGATGCTGGTGCCGGTCGCTTTGTGGATCGTGATTAGCGGGTTGGATGACCTGTTCATCACCTTGGTCGGGTTGGCGACCTGCCGCATGCGATTTGCCTGGCCCTCGGACGCTGCGGTGCGGCGCGCGGCGGAGCGCCCCATCGCGGTCTTCGTGCCCCTATGGCGCGAGCACACCGTCATCGGCCGCATGTTGGAACACAACCTCGCGGCCATACGCTACCGCAACTATCACTTCTTCGTGGGCGTGTATCCCAACGACGCGCCCACCATCCGCGCCGTCGCGCCGCAGGCGCGCAAGAACGCGCGGGTCCACATCGCCACCTGTCCGCACGATGGACCCACGTCCAAAGGCGATTGCCTCAATTCCATCTACCAGCGCATGAAGGAGCACGAAGCGCGGCACAACGTCCGCTTCCGCATCGTAGTGATGCACGATGCCGAAGATCTGATCCACCCCGATTCCTTCCGATTGATTAACTGGTTTTCCCGCCGCTACGCCATGGTGCAGGTGCCGGTGCTGCCTTTGCCTACGCCCATCCGCGAGTGGACTCACGGTCTGTACTGCGATGAATTCGCCGAGTATCAGCATAAGGACATCCCGGTGCGGCAGACGTTGGGCGGCTTCCTGCCCTCCAATGGAGTGGGTACGGGTTTCGACCGCGCCGCCCTAGAGCGTCTGGCGGCGGATCGCGCCGGACGGCCCTTCGACCCAACCTGCCTGACCGAAGACTACGAGACCGGGTACCTGCTGCACTCGCTAGGCTTCAACCAGGTCTTCCTGCCGGTGCGCTATGGCGCTGAGGGCGCCGTGGCCACGCGGGAATATTTTCCGCGGAACTTTCGGGCAGCCATTTCACAGCGCACTCGATGGGTGACGGGGATTGCGCTGCAAAGCTGGCAGCGCCACGGCTCGGATGCGCCGTTGCTGCAATGTTACTGGTTCTGGCGCGACCGTAAGGGCGTGGCGGGAAATCTCCTATCCCCGCTGGCCAACGTGATCTTTATCTACGGCAGTGCCAGCTACTGTGGGCACTTGGGGCAGGCCGGTGGGTGGCGCTTCGGAGAACTGCTCCCAGTCTGGCTCTCCGGGATCTGCCGCCTTACTCTGGGGATCTCGCTACTCCAGACGGCGATGCGCGCCGGGGCCGCCGGACGGCTCTACGGATGGCGTTTCGCCACCGGCGTTCCGATCCGCATGATCTTCGGGAATGTGGTGAATTTTGCCGCCACCGCCATCGCGCTCTGGGAATTCTGGAACGCGCAAGCGCGCGGCAGCGGCTTGGCGTGGCGCAAGACCGATCACGTCTACCCCGTCGCCGAACCCGCCATGGCTATTGGGGTGTCTCGTTTTCGGCGGATTCGTGATGCTTCCGCAGGCGTCGTAGCAGGGGAATTTTACTAAGAACGCGGTCGAACGAGCTCGTCTCTTCGGCTTGCTGCGGCGGTACCGCCACCTCGCGCGCAAGCACGACTGCGGCCGGCCGGTATTGCACCACCACGATTTCAGGCTGCACCTGCTCGAAGGGCGACGGGCGCAGCTTTTCGACCGCTGCCCGCCCTGCCTGCCTCGATTGACGCTGCTGAGAGACCGCGAAATCCGTGGAGTCGATGGCCTGCTGATCGCCCCGGAAGACTTCCAGGCGCAAGGATACGCGCTGGCTCTCCGGCCAGTAGCGCACGGTGGAACTGTCCAACTGCACGCCGTCGAGCGCAATGTGGCGCTGCTTCTGCCCGTCGTCGATATACAGCACCGCGCGTTCGGCGTTGACGATCGGACGCGAATGACGATTCCACTGCACGCGCAGCGATTCTCCGTCGGCCTCGGCATGCAGGCCGATAGTCTGCGCCTGCGGCCGCGGGTGAGGCTTCACCGGGTGGCGCCGCATCAGGTAAAGGTCCACTGCACCCAGCACCAACACTCCGCAGAGTGCCGTCGAAATCGCCCATTCGGGAATCTGCCACGCCCTCATGCTATACATCAGGCAGGTTGCACGCCACCGTGAAGATAGCCACAACGGGCGCGAGAAATGTATGAGTTGCGAGCATTTAAACCAGCGAATTTACCGTGGCGTCGAGTTCGTCGTCGGACCAGGTGGTAAGGGATACATTCCGATGCGCCGACCAGCGTTCAATGTGCGACACGCTCTGCCCGGGCGCCAGGGTGGTCAACGGTCCGAGCGTTTCCAACTCCAGGAAATCGGCGTTGGTGAAGGTCTCGAAGGTGCAGCCCAGGTCAGGGAATGAGGACGCCGGTTCCGTGGCCTGGCAGCGCTTGATGAATAGCTCGTTATTCAGATGGTAGGCGGCCCACGTGTTCTTGTTGTAGGCGCCGAGTTTCTGCGGCAGGCTGTTGCCCGGATCCTGACGCAGCACCAGGTATTTGCGCGAGAGGCTCCAGCGCGAGTCGTCCAGGTGGGTGAAGGCCCACATCACCAACGGGTTGGTGGGCACCAGCATCTCCGGATGCGTGCCGCGCGGAGGAAAGCCGTGTATGCCCGCGCCGCCTTGCGCCAGCATGGTGAGCGCCCAGACGGCCAGCGTATACGGCTCGCTGCCGGCATTGCGCAATTCGTGAATCACTTCCACGCCGGTGCCGGACGCCGCCATTCGGATCGTGATCCGTTTCCCGATTCCGGTGAGGGCTTCCACCGGAGCCGTGGCCACCAGCACGTCGCCTTGTATATCGATCGAGACGCTCTGGTTGTCAGGCGCGTAACTCTTGACGATGTCCTCGGGCGCAATCCACACGCGGTGTCCGCCGCGCGGCTGCCAGGCGGGCTCGCCAGTCACGCCCATCTGCCCGGTGAACTCCTTGAAAAAGTTCTGGCCGCCGGGGAATCCGAAGCGCATCACGCGCGGCCCGATGTCTCCGGTGATAACCAATTCCACCTCGCCGTTAGAGACCTGCCAGCTATTGGCATAGCCTTTGAAGTTGATTTTCTCGATTTTGATCATGATCTTCTCTTTACTGTTGCGTGGCCGCTCCAATCAGTATGAGTCCGATGGAATACCCGGCGAGCATCATGCCGAGATACTTGTTGGTGCCCTCCGGAGCGGCCCGGAACTCGCGCCAGATGAAGAGTCCCCAGATCGCCGCCACCAGGGTCGCGCCCTGTCCCAGCGCATAAGAGACGGCCGGCCCGGCGACGCCCGAGGCAATCACGTTGAAGCTCAGCGCCAGCATCCAGATCGCGCCGCCCAGCACGCCGATCGCGTGAAGTCGCGCGCTGCCGCGGAAATAATCGCCGTACGTCAGCTTGCCGGTACGCATGAAGATCGTGTTCCACACGAAATTGCTGCCCAGTACTCCGGCGCCGAAAAAGACCAGCGCGACGTACGGGGTCAGCATGCCGGGGACGATCGGCGCAGTGTTGAAGTTGGGCGAGATCGAGCGCATAAGCTGCGGATAAAAGAAGCCCATCAGCGCGCCTGCGATCGCGGAGTAGATCACGCCGCGCAGCGGATTACGCACCCCGCTCTGCGGCAGGCGCTTATGCGCCAGCGCGGACATGATCATGGCGAAGACAATCAACGCCACACCGGTGAAGAGCAGCGCGGGATCGCCCTTGGGAGTTTCCACGTAGCTTGCGACCGTACCGATTACCAGCGCGAGACCCACGCCAACGGGGAATGCGACGCTCATGCCCGCTGCGTCGATGCCCACCACCAGAAGGATATTGGAGAGGTTGAAGAGGACGCCGCTGATCACGGCCGGCCACACGAATTCCATGGCGGCGGAATGCATGTTCTCGCGGGTGGGCGTCCCCGCGGCGCCGAAGGCGCCGAGCGTGTGCGAGAAGATCAGGCTAAAGAGAAAGACGCCGATGGCGTAGTCCCAATAGAAAAGTTGGAAGGGCCACTTCTCCTTGCCCGCCAGCTTTTGCGTGTTGGCCCAAGACCCCCACCCGAGCATGGTGATCACGCAGAACAGAATCGCTACCGGCAGACTCGTCACGACGAACATGGTTGGACTCCCATCACTGGAACCGGCGTCAAGAACGAGAATTATAGCCGGATTGCAGACCGTTGGCGCTCCGGAACCCCATCCGGAGCCCCATCGCTTTTCATGTAGAATCGTGTAAGCGCTTGCGTCATCAACCTTGGGGGGCGATTTGAACTCGGCCGACGTCATCATCATTGGAGGCGGTATTGTCGGATCCTCCATTGCATACCACCTCACCGAAGCGGGCTGTCGCGATGTCGTGGTCATCGAGCGCGAAACCCACCAGGGCAAAGGCTCCACCGGAAAGAGCATGGGCGGTGTCCGCGCACAGTTCGCCACCCCCATCAACATCCGGATGTCGCTCTATTCCATCCCCTTCTTCGCGGCCTTCGACGACGTCATGGGCCACCCCGCCGGCTACCGACCCCAGGGCTATCTCTTCGTCGCCACCACCCCCGCCCATATGGAGTACCTGCGCGAAAATAACCGCCATCAGGTCGCCGCCGGACTCAAGGTCTCCCTCCTCACCCCCGCCGACGTCGCCGACCTCGCCCCCGAACTCCGCCACGACGACATCATCGGCGGCAGTTTCTGCCCCACCGATGGCTTCGTCGATCCGCACAGCGTCATGACCGGCTTCATGCTCAAGGCCGCCGAGCGCGGCGTCCGCCTCATGCGCGACACCACCGTCACCGGCATCACCCGCGATGCGCGCGGCGTCACCGGCGTCGAAACTTCGCGCGGCTTCATCTCCGGACGCACCGTGGTCAATGCCGCCGGCGCCTGGGCCGGCAACGTTGCCCGCCTCGCCGGACTCGACCTCCCCGTCGAACCTCTGCGCCGCATGCTCGTCCCCACCGAACCGTTCGAAGGTGTTGCCCACACCTCGCCCATGGTCGTGGACATGTCCACCGGCTTCCATTACCGGCCCGAGGGACGCGGACTCCTGCTCGCCTGGAACGACCCTGAGGAGACTCCCGGCTTCAAGCTCAATTTCGACCGCGCCTTTATCGAAAAGGTGCTCACCCGCGGCGTCGATCGACTGCCCTGCCTGGAAGAAGCCGAGGTCAACCCCAAGCGCGCCTGGGCCGGCCTTTACGAAATGACGCCCGACCACCACCCGGTCCTCGGACCCGTCGCCGAACTCCCCGGCCTCTTCTTCGCCAACGGCTTCAGCGGCCACGGAGTGATGCATTCGCCGGCCACCGGACGCATCGTGTCCGACCTCATCATGCACGGAACCTGTGACATGGTCGATACCGAATTGCTCGGCTTCCACCGCTTCGCCGCCGGCCGCCTCCTACACGAAACCGCCGTCCTCTAAAGCGCTTTGTGCGGAGGCTTCTCTTTCTTAGTTACCCAAATCCGCTTCGCCACCGACGCTCCCAACTGCACCGTGAGCCCCTTCATCTTCAGCGTGATGGTCTCGTCATAATTACGCCCGACCCACGCAAAACACACCCCCGGGCAAAGGTGCAGGTGATCGAGGAACTCCATCATCTGACGATCCCGTTCGTACACGCTCACCAGTTGGAATTCGCCGGGCGCCTTCACCTCATCGAGTAACACCCACCCCCGCTTCCTACGGTCCTGCTGCGTGTCGGCGCGCACCGAGTTGCCGTGCGGGCACGTCTTCCCGGTCCCCAGCACCGCGATCAACCGGCGTTCGAAATCCTCGGACACCGCGTGCTCCAACCGCTCCGCTTCGTCGTGGACCTTGTACCACTCCATGCCGAACATCTCGGTGAGCATGCGTTCGATCAGGTGGTGACGCAGCAGCAGCCGATCGGCGATCTCGCTGCCCGGTTTGGTCAACGAGATTCTCCCGTCCTTGCCCACCCGGATCAAGCCGTCGCGATTCAAACGATGCAGGCCGGCAGTCACCGCGGGTGGAGTAATCTGCAGCCATCGGGCGAGTGTGGCCGAGATTACGGTTTCCCCTTCGGCCTCTGCCTCGGCGATGGTCTTCAAGTAATTCTCTTTGGAAATCGTAATCTTCATCAACCTGCCTTCACTATGCTTACTTCACTAGGGTTAATGCTATGATCTTCACTATACCTAATTCAGAGGCGCACTCTATGGTGAAGCATCGAATCTTGTACTGCATTCTGGCCGGACTCCCGTTCCTGGCGCACGCTCAAACCCCGGGCCCGGGTGACCTGGAGCGCCGCATCGCCGAACTGGAACAGAAGATGCTGCTCATCGATCCGGTCTTCGGCCTTGAGAACCGTGCCCAGGATCTCGCGAGTCGCATGGACCGGCTCGAGAAAAAGATGGCGCAGGTTCTGGAAGCCAAGGCGCCGGCGGCCGACCCACCGCCGGTTCAGCAGCCTGCCTCCATGCAGTCTGGCCCCACGCTATCTGGTTCCACGCTGCAGGCGGTTTCCGTCACTGGGGACTATCAGGCCTCGCCGCAAGCCGAGACTCGTCTGCCGGTAGCGGGCTACATGGATTTCCACCTCAACAAGGATGCCGGCCAATCCTTCCGGCCCGATTTCCACCGCTTTGTACTGCTCTTCGGACACAGCTTCTCGGACCGCATCAAGTTCTGGAGTGAATTGGAAGTCGAGCATGCGCTGGTGGAAGGCGGCGAGGAATCGGGCGAGGTGGCCCTCGAGCAAGCCTATCTGGACTTCCTCATCAAGCCGGCCTTTAGTCTGCGGGCAGGCATGATGCTGACGCCGGTCGGCATTATCAACGAGCGGCACGAGCCGCCCTCGTTCAATGGCGTCGAGCGTCCCTTTGTGGAGACCGTAATTATTCCGACCACGTGGCGGGAATTGGGCTTCGGCTTCACCGGCGACATCGGACGCGGCTTCCGCTATCGCGCCTATCTGACCTCCTCGCTCGATGCCAGTCGCTTCGACGCGGAATCGGGCATCACCGGCGGCCGGACCGCGGGCTTCGACGCGTCATTCCGCAATCCCGCGAAAGTAGCGCGCCTGGAGTTCGCCGGAGTGCGTAGGATGACGCTGGGCGCCAGTATCTACAGCGGGCATGCCGGCTACAACACTCCCGGTGTGAATCCGCGCGTGACCATCGCCGAGTTCGATGGACGGTACAGTTACCGGCGTCTCGACCTGCGCGGCCTGTTTGCCACCACGTGGGTCAGTCAGGCAGGGGAACTCAACTGGCGCCTGGAACAGCAGTTCGGCGTCAATCCCAACGTCGCCAGCCAACTGCGCGGTTACTACCTTGAGCCTGCGGTGCATGTGTTTCCGCGGCGAATGCGCAACGATCTGATCCTCTTCGCGAGGTACGAGAAGTACAATACGCAGCACGCCATGCCGGCGGGCTATGTGCCGCTGCCGCAGTTCAATCGTTCTTCGTGGTTCACCGGTGTGACGTTCAAACCGAACGCCGACGTAGCCATCAAGTTCGATTACGTCTTCAACCGCAATGCGAGCACCGTGGTGCGCGCCGTCAATGGCATCAATCTGGGAATAGGATGGTGGTTCTGATGAAACTGATGGGAATCCTTCTGCTCTGCGCAACGGCCTTCGGACAGCAATCGCCCGCAGCCAAACCGGACCGGGTGATCACGATCGCAGCCGAACGCTTCACCTTCAATCCGGCCAAGGTCACCGTGAAACAAGGCGAGCTGATCGAGTTCGTCCTCACCAGCGACGACACGGACCATGGCTTCCGCATCCCCAGCGCCGGCATCGACGTAGCGATCCCACAGTCCGGCAAAGGCGAAGCGCGCGTCCGCTTCATCGCAAAGGAAAAGGGGACCGTTACTTTCGAATGCTCGCGCCCCTGCGGCGCCGGTCACAACCTGATGCGTGGCACGATCGTCGTGAAGTGAAACTCAAATGAAGAACCGAGCCCCAATCACGCCCCCCGCCGCGCCCACCGCCAGCGCCGCGCGCACCGCCAACGCTGCGCCCACTACCAACCCCGCGCCCACCCCAATCAGAGCCGCGCGCACCCCAATCAGACCCGCGACCGTGACAGAGCGGTGCTTCTTCGCGGCCGCCGCGCTATTCATTTCCGCCGGCCTGACCTTCAGCCAGACGTCCTCAAAGCCCGTGCTGCCCGGCAGCCCGCTTCCGGGGATCACCCCTTCCGAGCAGGAGTTGTTCCGCCTCGGTCGCGAGGATTTCACCGAGGTCGAGACCGCCGAAGATGGTCTCGGCCCAGCCTTCAACGGCAACAGTTGCGCCATCTGCCATAGCGTCCCCGCGATCGGCGGCGTGAGCACGATGACCGAAATGCGCGGGGGCTACCGCGACGAGGACGGCAAGTTCAGCGCGCTTAACGGCGGGACGCTCTACCACCTCTTCTCAACGCCGCCCCACCGCTGCCAGGTGCAAATTCCCCTTGAAGCCAACGTGATTGCGCGCCGCGCTCCCATCGCGCTCTTCGGCGCCGGACTGGTCGAAGCGATCCTCGACGAGACCATCCTCGCCCTTGAAGATCCCGACGACCGCGATGGCGACGGTATCCGCGGCCGCGCAGCCCGCATCATGGACGTGGCCACGGGGCGCGAACGCGTGGGCAAATTCGGCTGGAAGTCGCAGCAAGCCACTCTACTAAGCTTCTCCGGCGACGCTTACCGCAATGAGATGGGCATCACAAACGACCTCTTCCCCGACGAAGCGGCCCTTGGCGTGACCCCGGAACAGCTGCGCCTGTGCAGCCCGAAACGAGGCATCGAGGACGTTCGCGATCGCGCCACCGGCCTGCGCGGGATCGACAAGTTCGAAGTCTTCATGAAGTTCCTGGCCCCGATCGCACGCGGACCGATTGACGCGACCGTGCTTGCCGGCGACTCGCTCTTCAGGCAAATCGGCTGTGCCGCCTGTCACGTCCCAATGTTAATGACCGGTGCCAACGCCAATCCTGTCTTCGACCGCAAACCGGTCGCACTCTATTCCGATCTCTTGCTGCACGACGTGGGAACCGGAGACGGCATCGAGCAGGCCGCGGCCAAAGCCGGCGAGATCCGCACGCCCGCCCTCTGGGGCCTCCGTTTCCGGCGCCCATTGCTCCACGACGGCAGCGCGGCCACCGCGGCGGACGCCATCCTGCGTCATGACAAAGAAGCGTCTACCGTCACCGAAAAATACCGAAGGCTTTCGCCCCCGGACCAGCGCCAACTTCTGGCATTTCTAAGTTCCCTGTAGGGCGGACCCCCTGGTCCGCGGCCGACGCCCCCGCCGGCCTTTCTTCTCGATGGTGACCCCCCTCGACGTTTGAGCCAGCAGACCACATTCGCGGAGTGGTATAATCTTGGCGCGACGGTTGTCGCTTTCATAATCCAGGGTTTTGTACCGGTTAGCGGGCTCTTCCGGATCTCGTACTCACCCTAAGGGGGTGTATCTTGCTCGACCTGATACTGGTTCGCGGTATCTTCATTCTCGTTCTGGCCGTCTCGGC
>JBDTPR010000130.1:0-12404 GCA_039932635.1 Candidatus Solibacter sp. | reverse complement strand
CGTAGAAGCCGTAGGTGAAGACGCCGGGCACGCCGCGCTTGGTCATCTCCATCACCTCGGTCTGGCCGAGCAGCCACCACTCGTCGATCGCGATGGCGTCGAGCGCGGGGTTGTAGGGGCCGGTCCCAGTGGAGACGTAGAGGTAAGACTGCGCCTCGTGAAGATCGTGGAGCACGGTGGGGTGCCATTCGAGCACGCCCTTGGTGAAATTCTTCGTGATCTTCAGGTATTGCCCCATGCCGTCGCGATTGTTATCGTGCTGCACGTACTTGCCCCAATACATCAGGGGGAGGCGAGCGCCGGTGCGCTTGTTGTAATAGTAGGTGTCCACTTCGCGCTCGCGCCCGTCCACTTCGATCACCGGTGTGATGAACGTGATCGAGTTGTTGCGGATCTGCTGGATGAAGGGCGTCTCTTCCACGATTAGGCGATAGGCGAGTTCGATCAGCATCTCTGGTCCGCCGGTCTCGGGCGAGTGGATCCCGCTGTTGGCCCAGTAGAGCGGCTTGCCGGTCTTGATCAGTTCGCGCGCCTGCTGGTCGGTGAGCTTACGCGGGTCGCCGAGCTTGGCCAGGATGTCCTTATACTTGTCGAGGTCCTTGATGGTAGCCTCGTCGGCAATCGCGAGGATGACCTGGTCGCGGCCCTCTTCGGTCTGGCCGATCTTCCAGAATTTGGCCCGGGGCGAGGTCCGGGCGAGCTCTTCGTAATAGCGATAGATGTCCTTGGCGTAAGTGAGTTCGCCGGGCTTGCCGGGAATGCGGCCGAGGAACTTGAGAGGCGAGGGGACAGTGTCGCTGGCCGGCATATGGTCCACCAGTTCAGTGGTGATGCGCGGATCCTGCAGGTATTCCTTGATGAGTTTGGTGTACTCCTCATCGAGTTTCTGAGGGGCTGGAGCGGCGGGCGTGGGCGCTGGTTTGGTAGATTTTTTGGCCTGCCCGAAGGCGGGGCCGGAAGCGAGGGCGCAGCAAATCAGCGCGCTGCCCAGTGCGGTGCGGATGTACATAAAAGACACTCTCCCTGAAGTCTCAAAGTCTGACCTCTTTAGGGGGAGCGTGTCAACTGTCCATGCCGCGCTACCGCGGCATGGCGAGTTCCCATGCAGCGGCAACCAACTGCTATGGTGTTCTGGTGAGCGCAACCATCAGAACATTTCATCGGGACACGCTGGAAGTGCGGGAGTATGCCAACCGCGATGTCGCCGGGTCGGCAGGCGCCGAAATAGCGGCAGCCATCATCGGCGCGCAGATCGCTCACGCGGGGAAGATCGCGGTGGTGTTCGCGTCGGCGGTGTCGCAGGATGGCTTCCTCGCGTCGATCCGTCGACTGCCGGTGGATTGGGCCCGGGTGACGGCGTTTCACATGGACGAGTACGCGGGTATGGCGGCCAACCATCCAGCATCGTTCCGCCGCTTCCTGCGCGACCGTTTGTTCGATCACGTTCCCGTGGCCGCGTTTCACCAACTCGATGGCGAGGCGGCGGACGCCGGGGCCGAGTGCGCGCGCTACGCGGCCCTGCTGGCGGAGGCCAAGCCTTGCCTGGTGATCATGGGAATCGGCGAGAACGGACACCTGGCGTTTATCGATCCGCCGGTCTGCGATTTCAACGATCCGCGCGACGTGCGCACGGTGGAACTCGACGACATCTGCCGCATGCAGCAGGTGCACGATGGCGCGTTCGCAAAGTTGGAGGACGTGCCCCGGCATGCGCTGTCGTTGACGGTGCCGTTCTTCCTGCGGGTGCCGCGGGCCTTAGTCTTCGTGAACGGCGTTCATAAGAGCACGGCGGTACGCGCGACGCTGCAGGGGCCGGTGGTGGAAGCGTGCCCGGCATCGGCGTTGCGGCGGCATGCTTCGGCGATTCTGTTCCTGGATCCCGCGGCGGCCAGCCAGGTATAACCCTGTTACAGGGATAACCCTGTTCATTGCCGGCCGTGCATTTTGAGGCAGCGCTGCCACACGTGTGGGACAGTTTTGCCTCAAGACGGCAACACGTAATCGATAAATTCCCCATAAATTGTGGGAATAAAGTTGGCCCCTGAAGTGCTTGTAGAGTTGGCAGAATGGGAGTCCGCTTATGATTATCGCTTCAGGTCTCGGAATCTTCGTAGTGATTTGCCTGCTCCTCTCCATGGTGCAGACTCCGCCGCCCATCGGCCGGTAGTAAGCCTCCTAGAACTGAAAGTAAATGAACGGAATCGCTGCGTCCACGACGGCGAAGATTTCCAGGCAGAACAGCATGACAGCCAGCGCCGCGGCGTAAATAGGAACGGGCGCACGGGCGGCGCGTTCAAACCACTCCCAGTTCTCCTCCCCGATCGACAAAATCAAAGCGAGGCCAGCCAGTCCGAAGTGCCAGGGCTCCAGCAACACGGGTCCCGGTCCGCCGCCGAACATCTGTCCGAGGACCTGCCGGCTCTCGTGGAGATCCGCGGCGCGGAAGAAGACCCAGCCCACCAGCGCCAGCCCGAATGTCAGCACGGCCCGGGGCGGATAGCTCCAACTCCAGCCTTCGGAGGGCGCACGGTCGCCGCGGAGCAAGCGCTCGATGGAGAGTAAGGCGCCCTGGTAGCCGCCCCAGATCAGGAAATTCCAACTGGCGCCGTGCCACAGTCCGCCGAGCAGCATGGTCAGCATGAGGTTGCGATAGGTGGCGAACCGTCCATGACGGCTGCCGCCCAGCGGGATGTACAGATAATCGCGGAGCCAGGTGGAGAGCGAGATGTGCCATCGGCGCCAGAAATCCGTGATGCTGGCGGCCAGGTAAGGGCGGGCGAAGTTGATGGGGAAATGGAAGCCCAGGAGCTTTGCCATACCGATGGCCATATCGGTGTAGCCCGAGAAATCGAAGTAGATCTGCAAGGCGAAGGCGAAGATGCCGCTCCAGGCGGCGGGCGCGCCGGGGTGCGCCGCGACCGAGCCGAAGTAGCCGTTGGCGACTTGGGCGAACTGGTCGGCGAAGGCCATCTTCTTAGTCAGTCCGAGGGCCATCAGGAAGATGCCGCGGAACAAATCGGTGGAGGTCGGCGGTTCCCAGGCCCAGAGGTCGCGGAAGAAATCGCGCGCACGCACGATCGGTCCGGCGACCAGTTGGGGGAAGAAGCAGATGAAGAGCGCGTAGTCCACGGGATTGCGCACGGCGCGCTGCTGGCCGCGGTAAACATCCACCACGTAGGACATGGATTGGAAGGTGTGGAAGCTGATGCCCAGGGGCAGGACGATGTCGAGGAAGAAGGCGTTGCCGGGCCGCCCGAGCGCGAGTGCGAGGTTGTGGCCGAGGAAGTTGTAGTACTTGAAGAAGGCGAGGAAGCCGAGATTCGCGGCGAGGCTGAAGATCAGGACGGCCTTGCGGCGGGGTCCGGGAGAGACGCGTTCGAGCCACAGCCCGCTGACGTAATCGATCACGGTCAGGGTGAGTAGCAGGGCGATGAATTTGGCGTTCCAACTGGCGTAGAAGTAGTAGCTGGCGGCGAGTAGTATGTACTTGCGTGCGGCGCGCGGGGCGGCGTAAAACAGGGCCAGGACAATCGCGAGGAAGACGAAAAACTCTCTGGTGTTGAAGAGCATGGGCTACTTCAGCAGGGCGCTGATCTCCTTCGCGAGCATTTCGGAGAAGCGCGTGCAGCCGGTGTCGTTCAGGTGGAAGCCGTCACGGAATAGCTCGGGCTTCTCGAGCGAATCGAAGGCGTGTTCGTTGAGCAGGATGACGCCGGGCCGGGCAGCTAAGTCGCGGATGGTGTGGGTGAGCTTGGTGACGGAATTCTCGGGGCGGGGAATGGGTCCGCGAGGCAGGCGCACGAAGATGATTTTGGTCTGGGTGCCGCTGTAACGCTCGATCAGTTGGCCGAACCACTTACGCCGGAAGGCCGCGCGCTTTCCGGTTTGCGGGTAGGGGCGGTAGAGAATGAAGCGGTCGAGTTGGGAACGCAATTCGTCGTTGCCGGGCGGCACGACGGCCGTCAGCTTATTCCAATCGATCTCAAGGCCGGCGACGCTGTGGAGGGTCTCATGATAATCGTAGGTCCACTCCTCGTAGCCGCCATTGACCAGTTCGACGTTGGCGAGGCGCTTCTGCGGATGGGTGAGGAAGGCGAGCAGATCGCGCTGGAAGACCGTACCTTTGAGCAGACTGCCGCGGAAGGCCTGCCATCGGGCGGCGTTGTCGTTGAAAGAGAGCGTGAACGGGATGATATCGGTGAAGCGCAGGCGGGCGGCGACGTAGTGCAGGGTGGCTAGATCGTCGCCGACATCGTAAGCGCCGTCTTCGTCGTCGTAGTCGTCCATGCCGAGGACGACGGCGCGGTAGCGATCGCGGGTGGGGTCAAGGTCGCGGAGCATGTAGTACCAGGCGCGGGCGTCGGTGCCGGCGACACCGGCCTGGCGGAATGAAAAGCCGGTTTCGGCGGTGTGCTCGTTGGCGGCACGCGGATAGTATGCGAACCGGGAATCGCCGAGTGTGACGACGAGATTGCGCCCGTACCAGGGCTGGGCGCGCTGTTCGCGGCGGAGGATCAGTTCGAACGTGCCCGCCGAAGACTCGGGCTCGAGGATGGAAGTGTAGAGCGGCGTACGGAAGATGACGGCGTCCAGCGTGAACAGGCCGGCGATGGCGAGCAGAAGTCCCAAGGCTGGCCGTCCGCGTTTAAGATCCATGCAGGGAAAATTCATTAGAGCATGCATCCGAGGGGGCCGCCACAAAAGTGCATCTCTTGAAGGTCGGGTTGCGTATTGAGGGGGTAGAGGAAATGTGATGAAACTCGCCGCCGTTCTATTTGCTGGAATTCTCGTGATGCTGCCCGCCAGCGCGCAGACGCTGGAATTGAAGTTCGACGATCTCGCCGCGAAAGCGAGTGAAAAGGCAGAACTGGACCTGGATGGTTCGCTGCTGAAGTTCGCCATTAAGGCCGCGGGCCAGGAGAGCAGGGATCAGTAAGACAAGAAGGGGTTGACGGACATACTGGGCGGCGTGCAACAGATCCGCGTCCGGCATTACGAGTTCGACAAAGCGGGCGCGTGGTCGGAAAGAGATCTGGACTCGGTGCGAAAGCAGGTCAGCGGTGCGAGTTGGTCTCGAATTTTCAATATGAAGGACCAGAGCGAGACCGTGGAGGTCTACGTCCAGGCGCAGGGCGCGAATCTTGGCGGTGCGTTGATTCTGGCCGGCGAGGAGCGGGAATTCACCGTTGTTCACATTCAAGGCACGATGACGCTCGCCGAGATGAAGGAATTGATTGATACCAAAGCAGCCTTCAATCTAGGCGGCCTGGACATCCTGGGCGCGATGCGCCAATCGTCCAAGTAACTTAGCCGGCACTTAATCGCACCTCAGAGTCAAAGCGGGATCGACCTTGGTAACTCGCCGTGTCGGGACATACACTGCGATCGCGGCCGCAATAGCCAGCATGAGTAAGTCGGCGACTAACAGCGTAAAGTCCGCCGACGGGATGCCGAGCAGGTAAGTTGAGATGGCGCGGTTGGCCGCCTCGGCTCCGGCGGCGCCGGCAATCAATCCGGCTGCCACCGGCCAGAATCCCTGGCGCGCCACCAGCCACTGAATTGCCGCGGGGGTGGAACCAAGTGCCAGCCGGATGCCGCATTCCCGGGTGCGCTGACCGGCGACGAAACTCACCACGCCCATGACGCCGAGAGTTGCCAACAGGACGGCCATCAGCGCGAAGAGGGCGAGCAACGCGGAGCCCCATCGTGGAGAGGCGCTGGCCTTGTCCAAAAGGTTGGTCACCGTCTGAACCTCAAAGAGAGGTGCGGTGGGTTCCAATTCGCGCAGGAGTCTGCGAACGGCGTTGATCGGACTGCCGCCTCCCGGAGCCATGCGCACCATGGCTATTACGCGCGGCGAAGCGGATTGAGTGTAGGGATAAAAGGCGCGCGGCCGCTCCTGGACGCCGAGCCGGAACGGGCGCGCATCGCTGACCACGCCGATGACTTCGAGCGGCGTATCCGTGACGCCGAGCAGCCGGATCTGGCGTCCCACCAAAGGGGTGTCCGGCGACACGGCGCGCACGAAGGCCTCGTTGACCACGGTGACTCCCGGCGCGCTATTGTGATCGCGCGCGTCGAACAGGCGACCCTGGCGGAGTGCCAGCCCGGCAAGCGGGAAGAAGCCCGCGTCGCTCATGGCGTAGGCGGCCATGGGGCGGCGCTCGGGTGGCACGGGAGCATCTCCCACGATGGTGATGACGGTACCCGAGTTGTCGCCGATCTGCATCAGATTCGTGGTGAGTCCCGCGGACTCCACGCCTGGGAGTTGGCGCAGGCGCTCCAGCAGAGTGCCGCAGAATTGCCGGTCAAACGGCCGGTTTGCCCACCGGGTGCCGCTGACCGTGGTCTGAAATGTGAACGTGCGTTCGGCGGCTGTATCCTGATTGGCCGTTAGCGTTCGGAAGCCGGCCAGCATGAGGGAGGCGCTGAAGAGCAGGACGACGGTGACCGCGGTGACTCCGGCAATCAGCATCTGGCGAATGCGGACTCCGCGGGGATCGGCCGTGCCGCCGCGGTCGGCGAAACGCGTGAGGCGGAGCGCCGGCATGAGGCCGAACAGAAGTCCCGCGAGAGTGGATAGCGCAATTGCGACCGCGAGCACAGGGACATCGAGCGCGGCATCGGCGAGGCGTGGGACGTCGAGCGAGCCCGCGGCCTGGCGTGCTACTTGAAGGCAGACGGCGGCCAGCGCGATTCCCGCCGTGCCGCCGAGTGAGGCGAGCAGCAGACTCTCGGTGAGCAACTGGCGGACCAGGCGGGCGCGTCCGGCGCCCAAAGCGGCGCGCGTGGCGAACTCTCGGCCGCGCGCGGCGCCGCGCGCCAGCAACAGACTAGCAACGTTGGCGCACGCGATCAGCAGGAACAGCCCCGCGGCGCCCATCAAGGCGACCAGTGCAGGGCGCACGCTGCCGGTGACGCTTTGCACGAGAGAGAGCACCTGCACGGTGATGTTCTTGTTGGAATCGGGGTAGGCGGCGGCAAGTCGTGCGGCAAGTTGCGAGAGGTTGCGCTGCGCCGTGGGCAGCGCGGCGCCGTCTTTCAGTCGGGCCAGCATGCGAAAACCGCGGTTGCCGCGATTGTTCTTCTGCACTGGGCGCGGGACCAGGGGCACCCACATGGAGTCGGGGGGCGAGAGGCGTATGTTGGCCTGCGTGGCCATCGAGGGTGAGCGGAAATCCGCGGGCATCACGCCGATGATTTCGTAGGGAACCTGGCTGACCACGATGCGGCGTCCGACAATGTCGCGGGCACCCGAGAACTGCGTGCGCCACACATGGTCGCTGATCACAGCGGCCTCGCCGCGCTCGTTCTCATCGTCGCGCCAGAGGCGGCCGAGGGCGGGCTGTATGCCGAGCAGCGGCAGGAAGTCGGCGGAGACTTCGTGGAGTTCGAGCTGCGGGGAATTGTCCCCGGAGCGCAGGAAAGCGGGCCGGTTGCGGAAGGCCGTGATGGCGGCGAAGTCCTGCGCTTGCTGGCGCCAATCCTGCCAGTCGGGATACGAGGCGGGGGATTGCGGGTTGGCCAGCCGCGGGTCCAGATTCCAGATGATGGCGAGGTGGTTGGGGTTGCGATACGGTAGGGGCTGCCACGCGACGTGCTGTAGCACGCTGAAGAGCGCGGTGGTCGCGCCGATGCCGGTCGCCAGGGAGAGCACGGCAGCGAGGGCGAAGGCGGGTGTTCGGGCGAGGCTGCGGGCGGCGTAGCGCAGGTCGAAGGCGCATTGCTCGAGCCACTGCCAGCCCCACACCCGGCGCGTGTCTTCGGCGGCCAGGGCCACGCTTCCGAACTCGCGGAGTACCGCGGCGCGCGCGGCTTCGGGGCTTTCGCCCTGCCGCACGCGGTCGGCGATGGCCATGCGTATGTGGCTGCGTAGCTCCTCGTCCAATTCGTGGTTGCGGCGGTCTCTCATGATTGCCCCTTCGCGGGCGCCGTGTCCATGATGTTGCCGATGGCCTGCACCATTTGTTTCCAGCGGGCGTGCTCCTGGGTGAGTTGCTTGCGCCCGGCGGCGGTCAGGCTGTAGAACTTGGCGCGCTGGTTGGCTTCGGTCTGCCGCCACTCCGCGCGCACCCAGCCTTGCTTTTCCAGGCGGTGTAGGGCGGGGTAGAGGGACCCGGTTTCCACCTGCAAAATGTCCTCGGATTGCGCGCGCAGTGCCTGTGTGATGGCGTACCCGTGCTGCGGGCCCCATTGCAGCGCTCGCAGGATGAGCATGCCGAGTGTGCCCTGCAGGAGATCGATGCGACTCATGTAGACACTCTACATCCTCGGGCTGTAGTTTGTCTACACCCTTGGAGTCGTGCGAACCTTAATAGATACATGGCCTCATCCGCGCGCGGCTTCAGCGCACAATTCTGGGCATTGGTGGGCTCGACGTTTCTGGGGTTCCTCGGCATTGGCACGGTGCTGCCGCTATTGGCGCCGCACATTCGCTATGACTTGGGAGGCAGCGATCAGGATATCGGCTTCGTAGTCGGTATCTTTTCGTTCGTGGCGTTGTTGGGACGGCTGATTTCGGGCCCCTTGGCGGACCGTCGCGGCCGCAAAATCTCCTTCCTGACGGGGCTGGTCTGCTGCGCGGCCGCGGGATTAATCTACCTCTTGCCGATGGGCATGGCAGGGGCATATCTGGCACGCATCTTTCAGGGCATGGGCGAGGCGTTCCTGTATACCGGCGCGGCCGCGTGGGTGGTGGAGTTGGCCGGGATCGAGCGCAGCGCGCAGGCCCTCGGCTATCTCAGTTCGGGGATTTGGGGCGGCATCTCGGCGGGTCCCGTAGTGGGGCAATGGCTGGGTACTTTCCCGCACGCGGCCATGATGCAGACGGCGGCGGCGATCATTGCGTTCATCGTGCTGACGCGCGTGCCCGAGGATTATCATCCCGAGCCGCATGCGCCCGGCCGTCAATGGCTACCGCGCTCAATTTGGGCGCCGGGCATCGCGATCGGCTTCGTGAACGTGCAGTATCCGGTGATCGCCGGCTTCCTGATTCTCCACTTGAAGACGCACGGAAATTCCGGCCCGATGGCGTTCTCGGCGTACGCGGGGATGATTCTCCTGTCGCGCTTCTTCCTCGGCGGATTGCCCGATCGCATCGAGCCTTTCCTCACGTTCTATGGCGGAATCACACTCATGGCCGCGGGATTACTGGTGCTGGCGTCAGGTCCGGGACCGGTAATCGCGGTGGGCGCAACGGCGCTGCTGGGGTTCGGATTTTCGTTCCCCTGGTCGTCGATCGCGGCCACGGTATTGCGGCGCACGCCGAGTTCGGAGCGCGGGTCGGCGGTGGGGATCTTGAGCGCGTTCTACGATCTGTTTGTGGGCGTGAGTTCGTTCGCCGCCGGCTGGGTGGCGCACCAGTGGGGGTACTCGGCGGCCTTCGTAATGGCGGCGACGGCGCTGATTGCGGCGGCGCTCGCCGGCCGCTACGTGTTCTTCACGCGGCCTGCGGTGCGAGAAAACGCGATGACGGCCGAGGGTAGTTAGAGGCCGGCGTCGATGAACGCGGCGGAAGCGCCGACCCAATTCAGACCTTTGTTGTGATCCACGCCCATTTGCGATCCGCGCCCAGTGCGGATGATGGTGTTTACGGCGCGCAGCGACCCCAACCACAGGTACATAATGCGGACCTCCATTTTCGTGGGGCCGTAGGGCGTCTCGATTACCGGGCGGAAATCGACTCGTTCCTGGAGAATGTACTGGCTCCGCAGTTCCGCCGGCACGGCGTTCAACTGTGCGGCCGTGGGTCCGACAATCACGCCACTCCCGGCAAACGAGTAGAGCGGCTTCAGCACGTAGTCCTCGGGATTTTGCACGTCGCCCGTCTGATGCAGGAAGCGCGTGCGCGGCACCGCGACGTGATCCAGGTAAGGCAATGAGAACTTACTCAAGCGGAAGAACCAGTTCGGATGGCCGGCCCACTCGACGTCCAGATCGTCGCGAAAATCGAAGGCCATGGGAATCTGACGCCGCACCAGTTCTTCCACGATCGTGCGATTGTAGATGCGCCGAATTTCACTGAGCTTCCCATCGCGATGGTAGAAGAGCTTGCGGCCCTGCTTCACGACGGTGCTGATGTCCACAGTGCGTACGCCAAATAATTCTTCCGTGAGCTGAAAATCGTGGCGCGTCTTCTGCCGGGCCGGGTCGATCTCCAGGAGGATTACGTTTTCCGCAGCGTGGGAACCGAGAATCGCTTGGCGCACCAATGCGCGATATTCCTCTGCCTGCATGCCGCCGGGCAGCGCCTGTAGCGCGGGGTCGATACCATACGCCTCGCGGTAAGCAGCGGCAAGCAGCGGCTGATAGGCGTAGAGCGTGGGGAACCCTTGAATCTCGACGAGCTGCGGCCGCAGGTCGGCATCGAGTCCGAAATCGGCCTGCACGAACAGGGGCACAGGATCTTCGGCCGGGACGTCGTATTTCGCCGGGACGGCCGCGCGCGAATCCTGCTGGTATTGCGGGTTGGCGAGCAACTGCTCCACCATTTCGCGGCCATAGCGCGCCATTGTGTCCACCAGGCTGCCGGGAAGAAAGACTGGCGTCTCGCTGTGGCGGAAGGCCACGGGTTCGCCGCAGCGCTGAGCCAGCAGGGCGAGATAGCGGTCGTACTTCGCGTCCGTATAGTTCCGGTTAAAGTGCCGGCGATGGGAGAGAATCAAGCAGGAATGCTCCGCCGCGCATGATCTTGCGGCCGTCGATCCAGATGTCGAAATTGCGGCCCACGACGTCGATGTGGGTCGCCGAATACCAGTCGGCGCCGGTGTGCGCGCCGTAGGGATTGCCGAAAGCGATGTGAATGCCAGGGATTTTTTCGTCCTGCAGAATATTACCGATCACGTCGTGCACCGCAGTGTTGGTGCCGATGGCGAACTCGCCGACACGGTCGCTATTTTCGTCGGTGTGGCAGTAGCGCCAGAACTCGGCTTCCAGATCTTTGTTGTCGCAGTGAGCCTCCGTGAGGCGGCTGTCTACGATCTTGATGGTGAGCGGATGCTCGCGCAGATCGCCGTATTTTTCGCAGAGGTAATCGCCCACTACGCCATCGATGACGAACGTGCCATCCACGCGCTCGGGGCAGGTGAAGGTCTCGCCGCCGGGCAGATTGCCCCACTTATTGGGGCTGATGATGCCGCTGGTCTTCAGCCACTTGAGGTTGGGAGAGAAGCGCCCGAGGATGTCGGTGCCGGCCGGATTCGTGGCGCGGATTTCGCGCGCCGCCGATGCCATCTGCCACACCATGGTGCTGATGCGGTCGATCTCGTCGAAATCGGCGCGCATGCCTTCCAGCATGATGCGGCGATCGATATTGACCATGTGGGCGTGGCGCATCTTGCGGCGATTGACCACATCGGTCATCTGCATGCGCGTGCGCAATTCGTTCTGCTGCGCCTTGACGGCGAAGATGCTGACGTCGCTGGTCTCCATGTCGGCGAGCACCTCGGCGGGCATGTCCGCGAGTGGGCGCGGTGCAAGGTCTTCGAGCACGAAGGCGTGGTAGTTGAGGCCGAGGCTGTCCAATTCAGACGCCAGCGCGGCGCCGATTTCGAGGCAGGCGCGGTCCGTGATCACGGTGACTTTCTCGTGCGGCTGAATGCGCAGGCAGCTGACAATGGCGTTGTGCGCGCCTTGCAGAAACTCGCGATCAAACGGGACGTCCTTGAGTTGCGTCACAAGCGTCACCGCGCCTGTCCGGCCGTAGTTGGCTCCGGAGTGAATAGGCCGTATTCTGTTTCTTCGATCATATAATCGACCACTTTCTTGAAATCGCCGGTCTCGTGATAGACCTTGAGCTGGCGGTCTGCGCCGCTGCCGCGTTCCAGAATTGTGCGTACATAATTAATGGCTTGGCGGCTGCCGAGTTCGTCCACCACGTCGTCAACGAAATCTAAAATCTCGCCGATCAGTTGACGGGCCGGGACCTCGGTCTGCTTGCCGAAATCGATCATGTTGCCATCCAGGCCGTAGCGCGCGGCGCGCCACTTGTTCTCCATGATCAGAGAGCGGCTGTAGTGGCGGAAGCTCTGATTTTTTTCATGCAGCCGATACAGTTTGGCGATGATGGCCTGACACAGCGCCGCAATTGCAATGGTCTCTTCGAGGCGCATCGGCATGTCGCAGACGCGAAATTCGAGGGTGGGGAAGTAGGGGTGCGGACGTATGTCCCACCAGATTTTCTTGGCGTTATCGATGCAGTTAGTGTGGATCAGCAGGTTGACGTAGTTTTCGAATTCGCTCCAGCTGGAGTACAGGTCGGGAATGTTAGTGCGCGGGAACTTGTCGAAGACCTTGCAGCGGTAGGAGCGCAGGCCGGTCTCCATCCCGACCCAGAAGGGCGAGTTGGCGGAAAGCGCCAGCAGGTGCGGCAGGAAGTAGCGCGCGCCGTTCATCAACTGGATGGC
>JBDTPR010000129.1:0-12483 GCA_039932635.1 Candidatus Solibacter sp. | reverse complement strand
TGCGCGCATGTTGGGGTGCGCGCATGTTGGGGTGCGCGCATGTTGGGGTGCGCGCATGTTGGGGTGCGCGCCTGCGAGCGGGCTCTAAGGCTGCCGAACCAACTCGACCCGCCGATTCCGCGCCCGTCCTTCGTCAGTATCGTTGCTCGCCACCGGTGCGAACGGACCAGCGCCGTGGCCTGCCATGCGCCGCGCGTCGATACCCTTCAGCGCCAGCGCTTTCACTACGGCCGCCGCGCGCGAGCCAGAGAGCGTCACATTGCCTTCGGCCGTGCCCACGTTATCCGTATGCCCCACCACCCACACTTTCCATCCCGCGTTGGCCTGCAGCAACTTCACGACTTCATTCAGCGCCGCGTCGGATTCCGCCTTGACCTCCGCCTTCGCAAAATCGAAGTAGATCCCGGGCACCTCCACATGGCCGGCGTCCTGCAAGCCCGATTGCAGCGCGGCAGCGTCCGCCACTACGTCCTGCTGCATCTTTCCGCGCTCCACGATATTCAGTTCGTAGAGCTTGCCTTCGTTGAACGCCTCCAGGAAAACCCACGTCTCCAGCCCGCCCTTGGCAAGCTTGATCGTCGTGCGCCGCACATCGTCCCACAGGATCTGGCCGCCGATCTTGCGCGCCGCCGCCTGATAATTGCGCACGAGTTGCAGCATGCTCGGCATGTTTCCCGCCGTCTCGTCGAAGGCATAGGAGTAGGTCAGATGCCGCCCCTCCACCTTCTGGGGTGTCGAGGGCAAATAGAATTCGTAGGCGTCGAAGGCCTTCTCCGTTACCGAATCCGCGGTGGCCAGGAAATAATGCGGCATGCGCGTGAACAGCGCCGGATCTTTGTTTCCCTTGAAGTCGCTCATCTGGGCAGAGGCGGCTATCGAAACCAACACCAAAACCGAGCTTCTCAGTAGGCCGTTCATAAGTCCCGTCACTATGAGAGCATATTTCGATCTCAAACACTGGTTAGGCGTCGCGCGGCCAGCTACTTCTCGCGCAGCCGCATCGCCGCCAGGGTGACCCACGCCGCGGACTGCGTGGTCTCATCGCGAACCGCAAGGATTGCGGCGCTCAGGCGATCCGGGTCGATTCCGCCGGCGGCCGCCAGCAGCCCGTTGAGCGTGAATACCCTGACGCCCGCCACGCGGAGCCCGAAATTGTGGCGGCCTCGCTGCGTCTGCACCGCCTCGTAGAAGCCGCGATTGCCGGGCAAAATCAGCGAGCTATCGCTGGCCCCATCGCTCCTCGGATTGAACGCCCTGCGCACGCTGGCGGGATCGAACCGTCCGCGCCGCGGATTGGTGCGCACGTCATTGTAGGCTGCGATCACAAGATTGATCACGCCGAATGCGGCCTCCGGATCCCACTTCACCAGGCTCGCAGCCAGGGCCTCATTGAGGTGCAGACGCTGCTCCGCGGGCAGCGGCGAAATGTCCTTGGAAGCCAGTGGAAGCACCTGAGCGGCGTCGTCGCGCCGGGTGGCGGCCGCGATCATGCCGATGTACAGTAGACTGCGTTTGATACCCGGCCGCAAGAGATTGGCCAGCGCCAGCGCCATCTCACTCTTCTGCTCGATCGCGCGCGCCGATTCGGCGAACGTGATCAGTGAACCCAGCTGGCCGCGCACCGGTTGATCGTCAACGCGGGCCATCAACTGCCGCGCGCGATTGAATTCGCCCGCTCCGATCGCCCCCTGAATCTGTCCGGTAAGCCAGAAATTGCGCGCTGCCGGATCGCCGCTGTCGGGATCGGGATTCTGCGGAGTGCCGAGGCCCGCGATAACGCTGGCGCCGACTCCGGGATTTGCCGCCTCGATTTCGGCCTGCGCCTTTTCGAGGTCCGCCACACGCTCAGGCATGAGTTCCCTGGCGCGAGGCACGAGCTGGTGAGCCAGCGAGTACGCCACAGTCGAGTTGCGGATTTCCACGTTCTCGTCCGCTGACAGCTTCAGGACCGCTTCGATCAGTGATTGCACATTGTCGGGGTTCGCGCTACCGCGCGTGGCACTGAAATCTTCCACCGTCACGCCGCCGGTCTTGAAGTTCTTGCCCGGCTGATCCTCCTCGTCTTTATCCACCATGGTGGTCGAAGTCAGTAGGAATTTCGCGAGGTCCTGCAATCCAAAGGGCGACGGCCACTTGGAACTCATCACGAAATCCACGCTGCGGATGAAGAGATCGTCGGCCAGATCGGGCGCGCGTTCATTGAGCAGGGAGAGGATACGGCTGAGCAGCGCGGTGTCCAGCGTGACGGGGTCTCCGGCCTCCAGCGCGCCTCGGGCGACCTGCGCCGCACGATCCTGCATGTCTTCCTTATCGAGCGAGTTGTCCAACAGCCCGTAGGCCCGCCCCAGCTTCGCATTGGCCCCGGCGCGTTCGTTGTCGAGCCTCTCCCGCGCCTGTTGATTTTGCGACTCGGAAACCAGGCCGGGGTCGCACTCAGTGGCCGCCGGCACCACATACTTCCACAAACCAGAGAAACTGGCCACCGGGAGCGCCATGGTCAGACGCTCGTTGAAGGCGCCGTCCCGGGTGTTGAACAGCCCGGTGATAGCGGTGCGATAGAGGCCCGAGGCCGCCACCGGATCCAGCGGACAGACCAGATGCGCCAAGCCCGCGAGTCCGTGTACGCGGACCACCGGATTCTCGAATTGTGCGATGCGGCCCCGCAACGCGATGGTCCATTCCAGCGCGTCGCGCTGTCGGGCGGTGGGCTGCGCGAACGCGGCCAGCGGCGCTAAAACGGCAAGCCACACAGCGGCAGCGAGAACTGCGGAAGCCCTCATCCTTCAAATATGACGCACCCGGCGGCGAAAACGTGGGGAGCGGATTGGGGTTTCGGCATTTCCCTTTTGATCCTCCTGCCGCGCCGTTGTATGCTCGATACAAGAGAGGGAACCAAACTTGAAACAATACGCCATTACCGCAGCCATGTTACTTGTGTTACCGTTCGCCGCGCAATGCGCCGAGGTACCGCAGGTTGGCCAGGCTGCCCCCGCTTTTTCGCTGCCTTCGCAAGAAGGCGGCAACGTCAGCCTGAAGGACTTCAAAGGCAAATGGGTGGTACTGTACTTCTACCCCAAAGACATGACTCAGGGCTGCACGATTGAAGCCCACAACTTCCAGCAGGACCTTCCCAAGTACGATCAGAAGCAGGCCGCCATCGTCGGCGTGAGCGTGGATTCCACCGACAGCCACAAGGAATTCTGCACCAAGGAAAGCCTGACCTTCAAACTGCTCTCCGATACCGACAAGAAAATAGTGGATCAGTACGGCTCGCTGAACCCGCGCGGTATGGCTTCGCGCAACACCTTCCTGATCGATCCCTCGGGCAAGATCGCCAAGGTCTGGACCGGCGTTAATCCCGCCAAGCACAGCGAGGAAGTTCTGGCGGCGCTGTCCGAGTTGAAGAAGTAATCAGCGCGCCAATACCACACGCAATAAAGCGGCGACCTCTTGAAGCTCAAGGAGTCGCCGTTTACTTGTACGGAGGTTGCGATTCCGCGGAGCGGAGCCAGCGTCAAAGGACGCGGCTGGGCTTATAGCCCGGCCGGCTGCGTATGCGCCACTTCTTACCGGGATCGTTGACAGGCTCGATCGAGATTTTGCGGAAGCCCTCGTTGGGGTTCGATTTCGGATAGTAGGTGACCGTATACGAGTTGCCCAAATCTTCGCGAATATCCTCGAAGGCCTCCACTTGCTTCTGCCATGTTTTGGCGAAATAGGCCTTGCCGCCGGTGCGCTGCGAGATCCGCTTGAATACGTTGCTGGAGATGGGGTCCCGGTTCACTTCGGCGGTGGAGATCACGTAGATCGGAATGCCCTCGTCTTCGGCCACGGCGCGCACATCGTCGGGGGCCACCATGCTGGCGTTATCCGGTCCGTTGGAGAAGACGATGATGACCTTGCGCCCCGGGACCTTGGCGGCGTCGCGCAGCGCCAGCAGCAGCGCGTTGTACAGCGCCGTGTCGTCGCCCGCCACGCTCTTGCGCAGGCCGGCGATTGCGGAGCTGTGATCGCGCGACAAGGGCGCCGCGCGGCTGAGATTGCGGCTGAAGGTGTACACCGCGATGGAATCGGCGCGATCCAGGCCGCGTACGAAATCGGCAATCGCATCCTCGGCGTAGACGAAGCCCTTGTACATGAAGTTGCTGGTATCGAAGAGCACGAAGACGTTCGTGCCAACGAAGGCGTCGGGACGCTCCATGCCGGGCAGGGCGTCCTTGCCGGCTTCGAGCAACGGCTTAGTGGTGCCATCCTCGCCCACCGCCAGGGGAGCCTTGGCGCCCTCGGCGAACGTGGCAACCTGCTGCAGAATTCCGTCTTCGAAAATTCGGAAATCCGTGGGCTTCAAGCCGTTCACATAGTGACCCTTGCTATCGGTCACCTGGAAACTCAGCACCACCATGTCCACCTTGACCCGGAAAATCGGGCGCTGCCCATCCTGCGCCCGAACCACTGCACCGGCCGCGGTCACTCCAAGAAATCCTCGTCGCGAAATGCTCATGTTCGTTTCCTGGTAAGTAGTCTTTACTGTAGTGCTGCTGCCTTCTGTTCCGTTGCCAGGGCCTTGGCCGCCGCCGCGCGTACATCGTCACCCACGAAGCGCAGCGATTTGAGTACTGCCGGCCAATCTTCCAGATGCGAGGCGAAAATCTGTTCCACAAGTTTACGCGTCCACTCCGGAATCCGCACGTTCAACTGGGTCGGCGACACGCTCAATTCGTCGGCCAGCGCCGCCCAGTAGAGGCTGTTGGATTCCCAACTCTCCGCCATGATGCGGCTGGAGTAGCCCATCAGGGTCGGGAAGGTGCGCAGATTTAGGAGTTCGGGTTCGTAGGAATTGGCCAAGGTCGGCTTGGGCGTACCAAAGGCGCGGGAGATCGCCGCATGGTTCAATTCCTTGGGCGCCGTGTCCGACATGTGCTTGAGTTCGCCCAGCAGGCAGGAACTCTTGGGGTCGCGATCTGTGGCGGCGTTGCGCGCGATCAGGTACATCTCCGAGGGCGTCACGCGATCCGTGGCATCCCGGACTGCGCCTTGCTCCAGCAGTCGCGCCACATGCCGTGTACGCGCCGGGGCCGCCAGCAAACTGAGCGAGTTGATCACCTGGTTGCGCACATCGCTATCCAGCGCCGCTTCCGCCAGGAGTTCGCGCCCGTAGCGCAGATGCAGCCCCACCCAGTGAAGCTGCGCCGGAGTGACCTGCCAGTAGCGGGGAATCTTGGCGCTCAAAATCATCTGCGGCACCAAGTCGCCCCAGATCAGCGCCTGCGTTTGTGTGGGAATCAGGAAGTTCTGTTCGGCTTCCGCCAAGGCGTAGGGCAGGGAAGAGAGCGAGCCTACCAGTCGCCCGCCGCCATTCGACGGCCAGCCCGTCCCGTAGAGTTCCGTGGGACGCCAGGTGTGGTCGCTGCCCTGCATGCCGAGGAAGTCGTGGCTGCGGACGAAGATCGGATTGGTGTACAGGATCTGCGCGCCGGGGGGCGCGTAGTGCGCGTAGTTGTAGGAGAGCAGCGTGTCGCGGAGAATTGGCGCCAGCAGGGCCCGCGCTTCCTTCACCTTCTCCGGGTCCGACGAACCTTTTTCAATCGCTGCGCGCAAATTCAGCTTGCGTTCCGCATCCAAATGGCGCTCGGTCCAGTATCCAAACCCCATCGCATTCTTTTCGTTCGCCGAAAGCGACGCGCGCGGCAGATTGATCTCCGCGATCCGCTGAGCCAGTTTATTGACCAGCTTGGCGTCCAGCTTCTCACCCTTGGCGACCGCATCAATGTGGTCCGCCAGTTGAAACAGCAAGTTCATCGAGACGATGCGTTGGGCATCCTGAATGCGCATCAGGTCCTGCACCATCTGCTCGTGGGTTTCGGAATCCGCGGAGTAGCCGGCCATCACTTCGAGCAACTTCTCGTGAGGGGTGGTGGTGCCCGCGTCAGCGCCCAGCAGCAATTTGACACCGTTGCGCCCCGCATCGAACAAATCGCGATTGCCCTTTACGCCGCTGAAGCCGCCGACGATTCCGGCGAAGACTTTGTCCGCCTGAGCTTCGGGAATGCTCTGCTGCCGAACCAAAATCTGCCATAGGCCAACCAGCGACTGGAGAGTCCCGGCCATATCGGAGTGCAGCGCGTTGTCCTTCTGCTTGCTGATCGCGATCATCTGGTCCAGGAACATCACAATCGAGGGCTCGGACAAATTACGCGATTCGCTGAACAGCGCGTACTGGCTGCCGTAATTGTGAAAATCGCGCGCCAGCCGGTCTACGGTGGCCGCGGACAGCGGGTTCGGACGGTTGCGGTCGATATCGCTGACCGACATGAAGATTTTCAGCGGTTCATTCTCCACCGCCTTGCGGGACAGCGCGAAGAGCGCTTCCAGCACGTCGTCGGGCTCCTTCCAGGTGGTGGCCAGTTTGGTCAGCTTACCGTCGTACTTGCCCTGCGGATGGTTGATGAACAGGTTGCGCCAGACGTCCAGGCTGCCAGGGATTTGCGGCTTGCCGCTGGCGTCCACCCGTAGGCGGGTGGTGAACAGCATCATGTCGGTATTGGCGCGGAATACCGGGCGCGCCGGCCCCGGACTCGTGATGCGTCCGCGCACGGCGGTATAAAAACGTTTCATGCGCGCCGGGTCGGTGAGGTAATCCTTCACCGGACCCTGTATGCGTGCAAGAGCGTCGAACAGGCTGGCGAGCCAGCCATCGTCCTTGGCCATCAGCTTGTCGAAGAAGGCGGCGCCCTGCTCGGGCGAGGCTCCCGAGAGCTCGGTCCAACCCGGCGCGGCACGCTGTCCGCCCGGCACCACGGCCTTGCCGTCGCGGATCTCGAACATGCCGCCGAAGAAATCCAGCACATGCGAGTAGGCTTTCAGACGGACGACGGTGGAGTTCTTGCGCATCGCCTCGGCGGTTTCGGTGTCTAGCTTGGAGAAGCCCAGGTACAGCCGGCAGATTGAAGGATCGCCGATGAACGTCTCAATGAAGTTCACGCCCTCCTTGTCCTTCTCTTTAGGGTTGAGCCAGTATTCAGGGCCGAACATCACCGGTACTGAAGTGGGCTTGAAATCGTAGACGAAGGGACGATTGGTGCGCAGGGCCTCTTCGAGGTCGGCCACCGGGAAGCCGGAATCCGTGGTCAGAAAGGCTCGCGGAGCGTTGACAGTTTCCAGCACGACTTCACTGCCGCATCCGCCGCGCATGCGGAAGCCTAATATGCGCAGCAACTCGCCGGCCACCGGCGATTCGCAATTTTCGATCCGTATGGTGCGCGTTTCGCCCGCGACCTTTTCCAATTCGCGCGCCTGCCCCAGGTAGCGGTGGACCAGTTTCAAGTACTCGGTCTGCTCCAGCGATTCGTTGTTGTGCGAGGCCTGATAGCCGTTGGTGACTACATTGCGCGCCAGGGCCGGCAGCACGTCGGCAGGGTCGGAATCGGGCGAGAGTGCGGCCATACGGGCGAACGAGCGCAGAGGTCCGGGAATCAGCGCCGTGCCTTCGGCGGTCTTCGCCGCCATCGAGCCCAGGGTGGCGGACTTCCCGCCCGCGGCGCGGGACGCTTCCAGGTGAGTGTTCGCGGCGGCGCCATCGCCGGCCAGCAGATCGAGCATCGCCAGTCTGCGCGCCACCGACGCGGTGCGCGCCTGGTCCCCGCCCGAGCGCAGTGCCGTCAGGAGCTTGTTGTAAGCATCGCGCGTTCCGGGGTCGCCATAGCGATCCAGGAATTCCGCATAGGAGGTGAGCGCGGCGGGGTTATTGGGCGATGCCTGGGCGGCTTTCGCCAACGTCGCGCGAGTGCCCGCTACGTCGCCTGAAGCCTCCAGTTTTTGATGCGAATCCGGGCTCTGTTGCCCAAACACTGCCGGGGAAGTGCACGCGAAAATGGCAATTGCGTAAAACAGGGACGCCTTCATGAGGCCCTCCGCTACTGGTGAATCACTGTACCACGTCGTTGCTGTAGTCTGGTGATTCTAAATCAAACAAAACATGGAACGCAACCACCAGCTTGTAAACAGCCGCACGAAGCCCCCGGCGGGTTTCACAAAAGCTGCGGAGACCCTGTGTCTATTGACTCTGCGGTAACGAAAAAGCGACCCGGCGCTCCCGGTTGAGCTGGGCGCTCAGGTTCCGGTCCACGTTTTCGAGCGTGGTCTGCTTCTGCTCGTGCTGTAGCGTCACATAGTGTAGGGTCCCGCCTTCGGCCCAATAGGCCTCGGCGGCGCGGATTGTCCCGTCGCGGAATGCGATCAGATAAACGGGTGCCGCGCCCGGCGCGCTCCCCGTGGCGCCAGCTGACGGACGGCCGACCTGCTGGCCGTAGGAATCGTACTCGCGAACTACTGGATTGGGCCGTTGCTCGTATACCGACTCCGACTGGCCGCTGTATGGCGCGTACACGACGTTCACTGCTGGCGTGGTCTGGTACGCGGAATAGCTGTAAGCGGGGTAGGAATAGGATGGATAGTCGTAGGCGCCGTATCCATAATAACTGCCGTAATAGGGCCAGTAGCCGGCGTAG
Organism: Candidatus Solibacter sp.; assembly: GCA_039932635.1. Taxonomy (GTDB): domain Bacteria; phylum Acidobacteriota; class Terriglobia; order Bryobacterales; family Bryobacteraceae; genus Solibacter. The sequence goes on along the minus strand of JBDTPR010000129.1, from coordinate 3,976 downwards.
GCGTAGGGGTAGTAGCCGCCATAATACCCGCCGTAATATCCGCCATAGTAGCGGCCGTAGCCTCCATATCTATAGCCGGCATATCCGCCGTAGCCCCGATATCCATACCCGCCGCCGCGGGAGTAGTTGGCGCCTCCCACATACCGGCCGCCACCTCCCACGTACCCGCCGCCCGATCCGCCGCGGGCATAGCCGCCGCCCGATCCGCCGACGGAGCCACCGCCGCGACTCACTCCGCCACCGCCACCGCCGCCGCGCGACATTCCGCCGCCTCCGCCACCGCCCCGGGAGCCTCCACCACCGCCGCCGCGTTGCGCCAACCCAAGTCCGATTGCCAGACAACCGCACAAAGCCAACCGCGCTAGAAGTTTCATTGCAAAAGTGCCTCTATTGCGGAGCATATCCCTCCCGGACCTGCTCCGCAAGTGCGGTCATCCTGCCAAACGGGCGTATCATACGGATTCATGCCCATTGATCCGTCGGCCGTGATCGCTTCCACGGCCGTTGTCTCGCCCGAAGCTTACATCGGGCCCGCCGTGCGCATCGGCGAGTTTTGCATCGTGGAACCCGGCGTGGCGATCGGCGCGCACTGCGTGCTGGAGCCCTACGTCTACGTGAAGCGCTACACCACGCTCGGGGAGCGCAACGAAATCGGGGCAGGGACGGTGCTCGGCACCGATCCGCTCGACAAGAATTTCGACGGCACGCGCAGCTACCTCACCATCGGCAACGGCAACAAGATCCGCGAGCACTTCACCATTTCGCGCGGTACGCCTCCCGAGTCCACCACTGTAATCGGCGACGGCAATTTCATCATGACCAGCGGCCACATCGCGCATAACTGCACCGTCGGTGACCATACCGTGATTGCCAGTTGCGTCCTGCTGGGAGGTTATGTGGAGATCGAAGACCAGGCCTTCCTTTCGGGGGGCGTGCTGGTCCACCAGTTTACGCGCGTCGGACGCCTGGCCATGGTCAGCGGCAACACCCGGGTCAACCAGGATGCGCCTCCGTTCTTCACTTACTCGGGCTTCGCGATCGAGCCGCGCGGGCTCAACCTCGTGGGACTCAAACGCGCCGGGTTCCAGCCCGGCCAGATCGGCGCTCTGAAACAGGCATACCGGTTGCTTTACCGGCAAGGGCTGAAGCTCGAAGACGCGTTGGCGAAGATCGACTCCGAAATTGCCACTCCCGAGGCGGCGCACCTCGCCGCCTTCATCCGCGGCAGCCGCCGGGGCATCGCCCGCGGCTGACCAAACCGCCGTGTAACCCTTATTCCGCCGGTAATTTTCTTCCGTTCGGGGGCTCGACTCCGAAACTCCACATTGAATTCCGACCTGTATATCTCTTATACTGTGTGGTCGGTTGTAGTAGAGTGAACTCTCATTACCCCGGTCCGCTGCGGTTCATACCCGGCACGCAGAGTGGCACCGGAAACTTCGTTAGGGGGATTACCAGATGTTCTCCACACCGGACACGCTCAGTGTCGAGCGCTGCGCCGCCTACGCGCGAATCCGTACAGGCTTGCGCGTATTGATGACCTTGCTAGTGGCGCTTGGTGCGCCGCTTTTTGCCCAGGAAGCGGGGGGTGAAGCCAACCTCAAGCTACCCAGGCTCGATTCGGTTTCCTTCCTCGGCGGTATTTCCGGAAGCAACCTGCTCATGGGCGGTCTCGTTGTCAGCGCCATGGGTCTCATCTTCGGCCTCATGATTTTTACTCGCCTTCGTAACATGCCGGTTCACTCCTCCATGCTCGAAGTCAGCGAACTGATTTACGAAACCTGCAAAACCTACCTGTTGACTCAAGGAAAATTCCTGTGCATCCTCGAAGCCCTGATTGCCATAATCATCGCGTTCTATTTTGGCGTACTCCTTAAATTCGAAGTTTATAAGGTAGTAATCATTCTGGCGTTCAGCGTCGTCGGCATCTCCGGCAGTTTCGCGGTGGCGGCCTTCGGCATGCGCGTCAATACCTTCGCCAACTCGCGTACGTCCTTCGCGGCCCTCCGCGGCAAGCCGTACCCGTGCTACGACATCCCGCTACAGGCCGGCATGAGCATCGGCATGCTGCTGGTTTCCGTCGAACTGCTGATCATGCTCTGCATTCTGCTTTTCGTGCCGGGCGATCTGGCCGGTAGCTGCTTCATCGGTTTCGCCATCGGCGAATCGTTGGGCGCGGCCGCTCTCCGCGTGGCCGGCGGAATCTTCACCAAGATTGCCGATATCGGCAGCGACTTGATGAAGATCGTTTTCAAGATCAAGGAAGACGACGCGCGCAACCCGGGCGTGATCGCCGATTGCACCGGCGACAATGCCGGCGATTCGGTGGGACCCTCGGCCGACGGTTTCGAAACCTACGGCGTCACCGGCGTCGCGCTGATCACCTTTATCCTGCTCGCGGTGCCGAACCCGATCGTCCAGGTTCAGCTCCTGGTCTGGATCTTCACCATGCGCATCATGATGGTGCTCTCCAGCGGCGTAGGCTACTTTATCAATGGCGCCATCGCCAAAGCCAAGTACGAAAATGTCGACAAGTTCGATTTTGAGGCGCCCCTCACCACCTTGGTGTGGCTCACGTCGATCCTCTCAATCATCCTCACCTATGTGCTCAGCTACATGATGATTCCGATACTCGACGGCAACACCAGCCTCTGGTGGCAACTCGCCACGATCATCAGTTGTGGCACGCTAGCCGGCGCGCTGATCCCTGAGTTCGTTAAGGTTTTCACCTCCACTAACTCTCGTCACGTGCGCGAAATCGTCACCAGCTCCCGGGAAGGCGGCGCCTCGCTCAACATCCTCTCCGGCTTCGTGGCGGGCAACTTCAGCGCCTACTGGTTGGGAATGGCGATGCTGCTGCTCATGTCGGCCGCGTTCCTGGTCAGCAACCTCTTCCCCATCGGCCTGATGCTGGCGCCGGCGGTGTTCGCTCTCGGTCTGGTGGCCTTCGGCTTCCTCGGCATGGGACCGGTCACCATCGCCGTAGACAGCTACGGCCCGGTCACGGATAACGCCCAGTCGGTCTACGAACTCTCCACCATCGAAAACATCCCGGGTATCGAAGCGCTCATTCAGAAGCAGTATGGCTTCAAACCAGAGTTCGAAAAGGCTAAGGAGAATCTCGAAGAGAACGACGGCGCGGGCAACACCTTCAAAGCTACCTCCAAACCGGTGCTCATCGGCACCGCGGTAGTCGGCGCCACCACCATGATCTTTTCCACGATTGTCGCCCTCACTCACGGGCTCAAGGACAATCTGGACAAGCTCAGCATGCTCCACACGCCCTTCCTGTTCGGCTTGATTGCCGGCGGCGCGGTGATCTATTGGTTCACCGGCGCCAGCGCCCAGGCCGTCACCACCGGCGCCTACCGCGCCGTGGAATTCATCAAGAAGAATATCAAGCTCGATACCGCCGAGAAGGCGTCCGTCGAGGATTCCAAGAAGGTGGTCGAGATCTGCACGAAGTACGCCCAGAAGGGTATGTTCAACATCTTCCTGGTGGTGTTCTTCTCCACTCTGTCGTTCGCCTTCCTGGAGCCGTTCTTCTTCATCGGCTACCTGATATCCATCGCGTTGTTCGGCTTGTTCCAGGCGCTCTTTATGGCCAATGCCGGTGGTGCGTGGGATAACGCGAAGAAGGTCGTCGAGACCGAACTCCGCGCCAAGGGTACTCCGCTGCATGATGCCTGCGTCGTCGGCGACACGGTTGGCGATCCTTTCAAGGACACCAGCAGCGTCGCTCTCAACCCGATCATCAAATTCACCACCCTGTTTGGCCTGCTCGCCGTGCAGCTCGCGGTCAGCGTGGCCGGTGAACACGGCGAAGGCCAGACGCTCACCTTCGTTCTCTCCGGCATTTTCTTCCTCTGTTCGTTGGTCTTCGTGTACCGCTCGTTCTACGGTATGCGCATCGAATCCAAGGACTAGCGAGGTCTTCGACCTCAAACCGACGAGCACACGGGCGTAGCATTTCGTA
>JBDTPR010000128.1:0-12507 GCA_039932635.1 Candidatus Solibacter sp. | reverse complement strand
GTTGCGGGTGAGGCGATCATTCATTATCGGTTCGGTCCTGGAGTGCGCGACGGCGGGGGTGTGAATGTGGCAACACGCTGAGTGTCGGAGCTTCGCTCCGATGCGCAGACTGGAGTCCGCCCCACAAAGGACAGGAGCACGGCTATAATTCAGGCCCAGGCTTACTCGTAGCGGAGGCAGACTATGGGGTCCATTTGCGCCGCCTTGTTAGCCGGGTAATACCCGAAAAACAGGCCTACGACAAATGAGATTGTGAAACCCAGCATTACCCAAAAGGGCGACACGAAGGCCGGGATCGCCGGCAACGCGGTCCTCACGGCGAGCGCGATCAGTGCGCCCACCATGATGCCGATCGCGCCGCCGATACACGAAAGCGTGACGGCTTCCAATAGAAACTGCACTCGGATATCGCCCTTGCGGGCGCCCACGGCGCGGCGAATTCCGATTTCGCTGGTGCGCTCGGTCACGGAGATCAGCATGATATTCATCACGCCGACGCCGCCCACCAGCAGGCCGACGCCGCTGATGATGCCGGTGAGCAGGAACATCGCGCCGGTAAGTTGGCCCCACAGCGAACTGAGAAAATCGGCCGAGGTGATGTCGAAATCGTCCTCGGCGTGATGGCCTACATGCCGCTTGCGGCGCAGCGCTTCTACCACCTGGCCGCGCACCGTATCCAGTGGATACTCCTCCTTGCCCGCCACGGCGATGAAACGCTCGCGGATCTCCGGAAAGCTCTTGCGGAAATTGTTCATGGGGATGCAGGCGAACTGGTCCACGCCAAAGCTCGAGAACATGCCCTGATCGGGTTCGAAGACGCCCACCACTTCGTACATGCGTCCGTCCAGGCGCACGGTTTTGCCGATGGGGTCGAGCGAAGGAAAGAGCGTATCCGCGATGGCGCGCCCGATCACCACCACGGCTCGCGCGTGCTCCTCGTCGAAGGCCGTTATGAAGCGGCCCTCCGCCACCGCGAACAGGTGGAACACGTTGACATACGCGGGTTGCACGCCGCGCAGGAAGAAGCGTTCGACGTGTGCGTCGCCGTAGCGTATCTCGTCCGCCTGCTCGTTGAAATTGATCCGGTTGGCGAAGACGGTGGCGAACGAAACGCCGGGACTCGCGTCCTGGATGAACTCGGCATCGCCGTCCTCCAGGTACTTCCGCATGCGGATTTTGGCGGGTAGGCGCGCGGTGTTCTGCATGGGTGGAATGCGGGTGACGATGAGCGTGTTGGAGCCGAGGCTCTCCACGCGCGCGCGGATCTCGCCGTTCAAACCGTCGATGATGGCGGCGACCGAGATCACGGTCCCGACCCCGATGACGACGCCGAGAATGGTCAGGGCGGAGCGCACCTTACGGGCCCACAAGGTTCCGAAGGCGACCGACAGGTTCTCCACCACTTCGTGCCTGGTCATTGGTTTCGCCTGATCATTGATTGGTCATCCGTTCTCCGCTCTCAGTGCGGCTACGGGATCGAGCTCGGCGGCTTTCTTCGCCGGATAGATGCCGAAGAAGAGTCCGATGATGGTGCTGAGGACCAGGCCGAGGATCGCCACCCAGGTTTTCACCGAGGCGGGAAACGAGGTCAGCGTGCGAAGCGCGAGGGCGCAGCCGAAGCCGGCCGCGATGCCGATGGCGCCGCCGATGAGGCATTGCAGCAGGCTCTCCATCAGAAACTGGCGCAGGATATCGGGCTTGGTGGCGCCCACGGCGCGGCGCACGCCGATCTCGCGCGTCCGCTGGGTCACGCTGACCAGCATCACGTTCATGATGACGATACCGCCCACGATGGCGGAGATCGAACTCACCATGACGAAGACCGCGAAGAAGGAGCCGCTGATGCTCTGCCACAGGGAAATGTAGGTTTGCGACGTGCCGATGAAGAAGCTGTCGTCCCGGCCGGGCGGATCGTGGCGGCGCGAGCGCACAATCACTCGCGTCTCGTCCTGCGCGGCATTGAAATTCTCCTCGCCGCCCGATGCTTTGATTTGGAGCGTGAGGCTGGAGCGCGCGCCACGCACCTTGAGATACGTGTTGAGAGGAATCACGACGTAATTATCCTGGTCCTGTCCCAGCACGGAGCCCAGCTTCTCAAAAGTACCGATGATGGTGAACTCCAGGGTCCCGGTGCGGAGGGTGCGGCCGATGGGATTCTCATGTTCGAAAAACTGATCGACCAGCGACGCGCCGATGATGCAGACGTACTCGGCGTGGGCATCTTCCACCGGGGTGAAGTAGCGGCCCGTCTCCAGCGTGCGCGTGTCGATATCGACCATGCTGGGCGTGTGGCCGATGATGGAGGTGTCGTCTGTCTGCTTGTTCTTGTACTGGACGGAGAGTGTGCCGCTGGCCGTGGCGCCGACGGCCTCGCAGCTCTTGCACAGTTCGACTACGGCGCGGTAATCGGCAATGCCGATATTCTTGTTCTTCAGCGCTTTCACGACGACCGAGAAATCGACCACCGCGAAGGGAGTTTTGGCGAGACGGAAGACATTGGTGCCGAGGTTGGCGATCTTCTGCTCGACGTAAAGATTGGCGCCCTGCACGAGCGTCATCACGGTGATCAGCGTGGCGACGCCCATCGTCAGGCCGAGCACTGTCAGCACCGAGCGGAGCTTGTGCGCATTGACGGCGTCGACGGCGAGCCGCAGATTATCGCTTACGCCAACCATGGAGACTCTGACGGGTGTACCAGACGAGATGGTACCCCATCCGGTTGGCGTGCTCAACCTTTCCTGGCGCCGGCTAAATCGAGCGTACCCGCCAGTTGCTTCCGGATGGTCTCGAAGCCGCCGGTGACGGTGGTCAGAAAGCCGATCAGTCGGGTGGTGAGTTCTTCTTGCGAGAACAGCAGCACAACACCCAGCAGCAGCAGCCCGATGGCGTAGGCGGGCAGCCGTTTCCCGGCGGTTCGCGGACTACTCTTCTCACTCACCAGCATGGTGGCGTTGGCGACGAACTGGCGGAACTCCACGGAGGTGAAGCGTAGACCCTGGTGGCGGGTTCGACGGATCACGCCGCGACGCAGCAGACCGCAGACTATGTGGAAGGCGCGCGGATTCACGAGGCCATGGCGGCAGAGCTGCATCAGCACGTCTCGCTCCTGCTCGCAGCAGGTATCCCAGATGGCTGCGTGGTCGGTGAAGGTTGAGGGAACGGGCGCAGGCATCCGCCGCTCGAAGGAGCTGAGTACCATGCACCATCGCTTGAGTTCGCTTTCATCGGCAGCAGCAGCGGGGTCGCCGGAACCACCGCCGGCGAGGTAGCGCACGCAGTCCATGGAAGAGCGGACCGCAATCGGTTTGTCGACGGCCGATAGGGCGGTCTCCAGCGCTTCGAGGCGGGACAGCCGAACCTTCGGATCGCGGAACCGCGCGTCGAAGCGATCGAGCAGCAGACCGTTCGCGTCCGGCGATTGGGTCTCAGGGTGGAAGTCTTCACGCGAGAGATCGATGCGCTGGTAGGAGGCGAGGTTATCGGGCAAGGCGCGTTGACCAAGTTCCGGGTATGACAGCAGGAGGAGCCGCGTCGGGGGCGGAGCGTTGCCGTCGTAGGGACTATCGGCAGTGCACTCCATTCCCGGGGCGCCGATCAAGAGCATGCGTCGCCGCACAGTGTTCATCCACAATGCCATGGCCGCCAGGATCGCGGCCAGGATGATCCAGGTGGAAGCGGAGGCGTCCGGTTCCGCCGAGGGTGGGGCGGCTTCGGCCACCGGGGGACTGGCCTGCACAGAATCCAGACCAAGTTGGAACGGGTCGAAGAGCGGCAGTTTGGCGCGTGCCAGCGCGGTGTTGTCCTGGCAGAGCCACAGGGAGCGCGCATGCTCGCGCCAGACCCACAGACGTTCGGCGGGCTTCAGTCCGGAACGCCTGGCATCGAAGCCCATGAGGCGTTCCTCATTGGGGAGTTCGAGGGCTGCGAGCAGCACCGCGGCCGCATCGGGAAAGAGGGGAACTACTGGCTCACTACCGCGATTGTCGTCCGCCGCGCAGAGGTCTCCAGCCTTCGGCGGCGTGGGGAACAGCGCGATCCTGGACGTGTCGGCGCCGTAGTAGTAGAGTGGCACTCCCGCCAACTTGCCCTCGGACAAGCGTACGGAGTCGAGGAGATTTTGCCGCATCGCCGCGTTGTGCGCGACTCCCGGCGTCTGTTCGATGGCGCGCTCCACCGCTTTGCGACGTTCTGCTTCCGCGTTCCACAACCTGAATTGCGAGTCCCGCAGGCGCAGGCCGCCTTCATATTCGAAAGCGAGTTTGGAGAGCAGCACGGCAGGCGCGATGCATACCACCAGCACTAATTCAACGCCCCATACGAGCCACGCAGCTTTGAGCATCGGGGGGCGCTGCGCGCGCGGCACGCTTTGGAACGTGGACGCCAGCAGCAGTCCGCTGAATAGCACAGCGGCGGGCGCGGCGAGTGTCATGAAGCCGTCATCGAGGGCCCACGATAGGGCGGCCAGGACAAGCGGCACGGCGGCCGCTTCGAGAAGGCGTTGGATTGCGTGAGACCGCGGCCCGCGCCGGGCCAGACGATTTTCTCCGATACAGAAACGCATCCCGAGGGTGGTGATGAGGACGAACGCAAACCCACAGCCGACGGAGGCGGCCAGCAGGTCCGAATCGTGGAGGCGCGCGTAGGCCCTCCACACGATGGCCGTGAGGACCAGCCCCGCGATTGCCACGTACACGCGCCAGGGTTCGAGCGCTGTCCACGGACGGCCTGGCGAAAGGTGGCGCCGGAATTTGCGGCCGCCAAGCAGGAACGCGATGCCCATCGCCAGCGCCAGGCCGGCGGCATAAACGCCAAGCAACGCCGATGCGTCTACCAGCACCTGAATCCTGGCCATGCGAGTGGCAGCCAGCTTGCGAAATACGACGAGCGTCCAGGGCAGGCGTTCCACGCCGGGAATCGGGGTGACGTACATGCGGTACGGATTCGCGGCGTAGTCCAGGTCCACGAAGGCCTGTATGCGGCGCGAGACGACGCCTCGCAACTCGCCGGGTTCCAGGCACTCATCGAACAGATTCTCGACGAAGGCGCGGCTTTGCTCGGAGTGGAATAGCACTCTGCCGCTGGGCTCGACGATGGCGAATCCCAAGTCTCGCGGCGCTACCGGTTCGGACAGAGAGATCAGGTGCACCGCGAGCGAGGCCACTTCAATATTCGGATATTTCTCTTTCAGCTTTGATGGAATGCCGAGCATGGTCACGGCCAGCCCCGAGGTGCGGGACAAGACCTGCTCGATCGCGAACCGCCTGGAGAAGCCGGGCAGCTCCAGGGTGTCCCCTGCCCGGACGTCGCGGACATAGTTGCGATCCGAAACGTTGACCTGCTGCGCGGGCGTGTCCCTGGTGGTCCAACGGATAGTTTTGTCGCCCTTGGCATCGATCCAATCCGCGTACTCAAAGGAGAGGCGCACTTCGCCGGGTTCGATCAGGCTCTCCAGGACGCTGCTCTGCGAATGAGGTTTCCCCTTGGAAGCGATCTGGTGGTCCAGATGGTCGAGCTGATCCACCGCGAGTTTGATTTCGCTGGTGAAATTGCGGCCGAGCGCGTCGGCAAAGCGCTTCAGTTGCCGGTCGGCGCGGGTCATCGACAATTGCCGGGAATACTCGAAGACGCCGAGCAGGCTGAGGATCAGCACTACGCCCAGCGAACACAGGGCGACTGCGGCGACATGCCCGCGGCGCATCGATTCGAACGGGGCCATGGACCAGAGCCGCTGAAGCGGCCAACTCATGCCGACCAGGAGCAGGACCAGGGGCAGGACCACCATCAAACCGCTGGGAGAAGCGGCGTCGAGCAAACTGTGCTTTTCCGAAATGCCAATCAGGATCCAATCGCCATTCTTCGCCTGGTCATCGAGGCGGAGGGGGAGCGGCTGCACGAAGACTTCAAATTTCTCGTCCCCAATCACGCTCGTGATGTGAATGCTCGAAGTGGGTGCGCCGGTGCGGACTTGCGGATCGCCAGGTTTTGGAGATGGTAGCTTGGCACGCGTGTCAGTGCCGCCGGCAAAGAGGAAGCCTACGTCGGTGAGGCGCAGGCTCTCGGGGCCGGACTGGTACAGCACGCGTCCGTCGCGGTGCGCCAGCACGACGGAAGCGAACGCATCCTTTCGAAGGGTAGGGTCCACCAACTCCTTCAGGTCGGATTTGGCGCAGGCACGGTTGCGGTCCTTGGAATGGAAGAACAGAAGCCACCGTTCCTGACCGTTGCCCGAGACCGCGAGGTGCCTGGCCGGATCGCACTCAGGGGTATCGTCGGTTGGCTTGAGCGCTTCGATTGAGTAGGTGTTGTTCGAATGTGGAGCGGGCGGATGCTGCGCGCGGTCGCGGACGAAATTGCTGTAGATCTGCACGCGTTCGGAGATCTGGGTAGCCATCTGGGAGAGCCAGCGAAGATTGCGATCGTGGGTCGCCTCTTCGCGCGACTGGGACGCGTAGAAGAGGTAGAGGAGCAGGCCCGCCGGTATGAGCAGCGCGGCGGAGAAACGGACGGCGAACCGCCCTCCGTTCGAAAGATCGCCCGATTGGAACCCCATCGCAAACCTGCCTTTCACGGTCGGAAATACTCCGCCTTCCGTGTAAGCGAGTTCGTCGCGAAACGTCCGCCAACTTGGTTTGTGGACGTTGGCCAGGCGTCAGCCGCCGCCCACCAGTGCCCTCACTACTTCCCGATCGTCGGGCGGAATCACCGCGCCCGCGGCTATCAACAGGCGCGCGACAGCGGGATAGTCTCCGCCGCGCTCGTGGCAATTCCGCGACCCATGCGACAGCCAGCCCGCCGGAGTGCCATGAAACTGCGCGTCCTCCGCGGTGAGCGACGCGCCGTTGGCCAGGAGAAGTTCCACCAGATCGGGAAACCCTTTCCAGCAGGCCCAATGCAGCGCGGTTGCCCCCAATTCGCCAGGCGCGTTTACCGGCATGCCCGCCGCCAGCAGGTCGCGGACCGCTTGGGTTCGATGGGCGGCCGCGAGATCCGCCAGCAGGCGATCATTGCCCGGCGTTTCCGCGAGCTCTGGCGGCGCGGTGCCGCCGGTCGCGAGGAACTCATCGACTGGCAGTAGCGTGGTGTCGGCGCCGTGGCGCGCCAGTAGTTGCGCAATTTGCAACTGTCCGCTCTGCACGGCAAGGGCGTACGCCGTCCGGCCGTCTTCCCGGCGCGCATCGAGCTGGGCTCCCGCTGTCAACAGCGCTTCTATGATGGATGCGCCGCGGCCTCGCCACACCGCCCAATGCAGCGCGGTCTCGCCGCGCTCGTTCCGCTCGTTGGGATCCGCGCCTGCCTGCAGCAGGAGACGCAGGCCTTCCAATTCCTCACGGTCCAACATGTGCTTCACCGCATTGGTGCGCTCCAGGGAAGCGCCGCGCGCCAGCAACAGGCGGAAGCACGCCAGATCGCGATGCTCCGTCGAGTGGTACACCGATTCGCCATCGTTCGGATTGGCGCCGGCATCCAAGAGCAGGCTGGTGAGCGCTACGTTGTTGTTCAGTCCGGCCGCGGCGTAGATGCAGGAAAGCGGGATCGTGCCGCCCTGATAGGGGGTCTGGAAGACGCTATTGGGATCGGCTCCATGACGCAGGAGCGCTCGCGCAGTTTCCACAATTCCGGCCGCGCGGTCCGACAGCGGAATCCCGAAACGCGAGAAGCACACATAAATCAGCGGCACGACATTATCGGGACCGCCCGGCGCTGTCGCCAGGGACGCATCTTCCGCCAGTGCCGCCTCTACTTCGGGTGCGTCGCCGAGGACCAGCGCCGCGTGGAATCCCGCGTTCGCCAGTTCGGGGTGGGCGGCCAGCAATTCCTGCGCAGCCCGCCGGTCCGACGTGGCCGCATCGATAAATGTGGGCAGGAGGCCGGCGCCCGGCGATTCCAGCCACGCATGAAATCGCGGCCAACTACGAAAGCCCTGCTCGCGCGCAATCGCGAGTTGGGCGTCGTGTAATTTAGGAGTCTCCTGGGTTTTCAGTCTCTGCAGCGCGGCGGGATCGCCGGACTGCGCGGCTTTGAGCAGGGCTTTCGCCTGCTTGCGGTAATACTCTAAGTTGGGACGGGTCGGCATGCGACCTCCTTTCAATTTGCGCCCATCGTCCGCAAAACGGGCTGAAAGAAGGTGCTAAGAACGCGTGGAGCCCAGATGGTGGGAAAATCCCTTCCCGCGGACGGGTAGCGCCCAACACGCCTACCCGAAAATATATCACAGGCGGGGGAAAAAACAAGTTAGGGCGGTTATCTCTTCGACGGGGTCTTGGGGACGGCTCCGCTCTTCTTGATGAGGTCGGTAATCAACTCCACGGCCTTATCGATCGGCAGAATATCCGCCAGGTCGATGGGTGTGCGCCCGCGCCCGTCCTTCTCGTCCAGCGGCGCACCCTTGTCGGCGATGAACTGGATCACTTTGCAGATCTCCAATTGCGTCGAGCTCTGCATCGTACCGGTAACCGCCGCGTGCATCAGCGTCGCCTTCGTCGCGTTCTCAGCCTTCACGTCCGAATCCAACTCGTACGCGTACTGCACCGCTTCCACATGACCGCTTCCCACCGCCATCATCAGCAACGTGCTGCCATCCTGCGCCTTGAGTTTCGGATCGGCGCCGCCGGCCACCAGCGCCTTCATGACCTCGGGCTTGTTGGCCTTCGCCGCTACCATCAATGGAGTCTGCTCACCAGCGACGATGCGGAATCCGCCGCCACCACCGCCGCCCCGGCCGCCCGCAGCGGATTTCGCCGTCCGCGCATTTGCATCCGCGCCCTTGGACAGCAACTTGTTCACCAGATCTACGGCCCCGGCCTGCGCCGCCGTATGCAGCGGCGTATTTCCGCCACGGTCCGCGACATTGGGATCGGCCCCGCCATCTGCCAGGGCCGCCGCGGCTAGTGTGCTCTTATGCGACGCCGCCACCAACAACACCTTGGTGCCCTCGGGCAGCGCGAAATTCGCGTCCGCACCCGCCGCCAGCAGTTTCTGGACGCTCTTGGGATCGTTCTTCACCGCGGCGAACACCAGCGCCGTGAAGCCGCTCTTGGACGCGACATTTACCTCGGCCTTATTGTCGATCAGCAACTGCACTACGTCCGGGTGCGCTTCCGCCGCGGCCCACATCAGCGCCGTCTGACCTTTGCGCGCTTCCACCGCATTAACGTCAGCGCCCTTCTCGATCAGCTGCTTCACCACTGCGGTGCTGCCCGAGTTCGCCGCGATCATCAGCGCCGTCTCGCCATCCCAGCGCGCGACGTTGACATCCGCGCCCGCCTTGAGCAGTTTCGCCACCAGCGCCGCATTGCCGTTGGCCGCCGCCAGGGTCAGCGGAGTCTCGCCGTATTCATCGGCGGTCTTGACGTTGGCGCCCGCCGACAGCAGCAGATCTGCAGACTCCCGGTCGTCCAGATACACCGCCCACGCCAGCGGAGTCGCGCCGTCAGGCTGCGCGGCGTTGATATCGGCCTTCTGCGCCACCAGGGCGGCGACCGCTTTATGATCGCGCCGTTTGATGGCTTCGGTGAGGCGCATGTCCATCGCCGATAACGAGGCGACGGCTACAGCGCCCACCGCAATGCGCGCCCAGAAATTGAACTTCATGCCTGCCTCAGATGCCCGAAAGGTGTTCGAGCTGGCCCGTCGCATCGCCAAAATTGTCGGTCTGCACGCCGCCCTTGTGCAGCATGCTGACCAGCAGATTATTGAGCGGCGTATCCTTCCCGTACTTCAGGTGCTTGCCGCCCTTCATCTGTCCGGACGCGCCGCCCACGATCGCCGTCGGCAGTTCGTGATGCGTGTGGACATTGGCGTCGCCGAGGCCGCTGCCGTACAGAATCATGCTGTGATCCAGCAGGTTGCCGTCGCCATCCGGAGTCTCCTTCAGGCGTTTCAGGAAGTATGCGAACGTCTCCACCAGGTACGTGTCGATCTTCTGCACATTCGCGATCTTCACCGGATCGTTCTGGTGGTGCGTGATGGAGTGGTGGCCGTCGGAAATCCCCAGGTTGCGATATGGGCGGTTGCTGCCGGCGCGGCCCAGCATGAACGTGATTACGCGCGTCATATCCGTCTGGAACGCGATCACCTGAAGATCCATCATCAATTTGGCGTGATCTTCAAACTGTTCGGGTACCTGGCCCGGCCGCTCCATCGCCGGAATCTTCATCTCCGCGCTCTGCTGCTCCGCCTTCTGTATGCGGCGCTCGATATCGCGGATGGCTTCGAGGTACTCGGTGAGCTTCTGACGGTCGCTCTTGCCGAGCGAGGTCTCCAAGCGGTCGATGCTGCCCGACACGTAATCGAGCACGCTGCGCTGTTCCTTCAACGCCGCAAGGCGCGCTGCCGGATCGGTGCTCTCGCCATCGCCGAACAGCCGCTCGAAGACCGCGCGCGGGTTTACTTCCACCGGCAGGGGAGTGGTGGGACCGCGCCAGGACACCGTGTTGGTGTACGCGCAGCTATAACCCGAGTCGCAGCCACCCGCCAGCGAGGGGCTCTCCAAACCCAATTCCAACGACGCCAACTGCGTGTTCTTGCCCAATTCACGCGCCGCCAACTGATCGGCAGAGATTCCCGCGCGAATGCCCACGCCTTCCGTCTTCTTGGGATGCACGCCGGTCAGCCAGGTGGCGCCTTCGCGCGCATGATCGCCCGCGCCGTCGCCGAGCGCGCGCCCCTGCACCTGCGCGAGGCCGGTGAATACCGTGAGCTGATCGCGGAAGGGTTCGAGCGCCTTCATCGTAGGCATCATCTCGAAGCCCGCGCCCTCGGTGGCCGGCATCCACTTATCGAGAATCATTCCCACCGGGTGGAAGACGAACCCCAGGCGCACCGGCGCCTTGGCGGCGCCCGCGGTGAGGGCGGGAATCATGGAATCCAAAAACGGTAGAGCCAGGGTAGTGCCCAAGCCGCGTAGGAACGTGCGGCGGGCCAGAGATTTCTTGCTGATAATCATGGTTCCAGGGTCCTCCTCATCTGAAATGGCGTGCTCTTGACGATGGCGCCGATCAGCGCCGAAATGCGGAATTGCTCGCGTTCGGCCTGACGCATGATGCTGCGCACGGCCGGCTTATCGTAGGGCTCAAGGCCGCGGCCCAAAGCGTAGGTGAGAAACTTTTCGGTGACCGTGTTCTGGAACTGGTCGCCATACTGTTCCACCAGAATTTTCTTGAGCCCCGACGCCTTTTCGAAGGTCACGCCGGTGGGTAATTTTCCCGTGGCGTCGATCGGATTGCCGTCGTCCTTATCGCGCCACTTGCCCACGCCGTCGTAGTTCTCCAGCGCGAAGCCGATCGGGTCCATGCGCGCGTGGCAGCTCTGGCAGATGGCGTTAGAGCGATGCATTTCCATCGCCTCGCGCATCGTCAGCTTGCGGCCGTCGCTGCCGTGCGGCTTCAAATCGGGAATATCCGGGGGAGGAGGAGGCGGCGGAGCGCCCAGCAGATTGTCCAGGATCCAGCGTCCGCGCTGCACTACCGAGGTGCGGTTCGGGTACGACGTCACCGTCAGTATGCTGCCCTGCCCCAGCAGTCCGCCGCGATTGGGGTCGGTCAACTCCACCTTACGGAACTGCGAGCCGTACACATTGGCAATGCCGTAGTGCTCGGCCAGCCGCTGATTGACGAACGTGTATCGCGCGTCCAGCAATTCCATAATCCTGCGGTCCTCGCGCAGGATGTTCTGGAAGAGCAGTTCGGTTTCCTTCTGGAAACTCTGGCGCAGGCTCTCATCGAACTCGGGGAAGACATCGGGATCCGGCTTCTGATCGGCCAGCGCGCGTACATACAGCCACTGTCCCGCGAAGTTCGACACCAGCGCGTCCGACTTCGGATCCGCCAGCAGGCGCTTCACCTGGGCGTCCAGCACCGCCGGCTCGTGCAGTTTATTCTTTTCGGCGAGGTCCAGCAGCGGCTCATCGGGAATCGTGCTCCACAGGAAGAAGCTGAGGCGCGACGCCAGTTCCAGGTCGCTAATGCGGTACACGCTGCCCGGGGCCGCCCCCTTGGGGTCCTGCTCGATGCGGAACAAAAAGTCCGGTGACACCAGCATCGCCCGCAGCGCCTTCTCGATTCCGAAGTCGAAATCGCGCTCCGTGCGGCCGTTCTGGTAGAAGGCCATCAGCGGGCGCAGATCGGCGTCCGTGACCGGGCGGCGGAAAGCCCGCCGGCCCAAGCTGGCCAGAATCTTGCGCGCGCAGGGTTCCTCTTCGCTAGCGCTCGCCGGCTTGCATACGAAAATGCGCTCGCGGCTCGGCGTATTGCCGGGCCCTGTGATGTTATAAGGTCCCGAAATCGTGAGGCCGCCGGCCTGCGGCGGATTGTTGCCATTCTCCGGCACCTGGAAGCGTTTCAGCTTCGCGCCATCGAGGCGTAGATCGAGTTCGGCCAGCGGCCGGGGGGTGGGAGGAGGTCCGCCCGCCGCGCCGCCCGCAGCAGCCGCCGCCGGAGGTCCGCCGCGTCCGCCGCCAAGCATTCCAATTTCGGGCTTCGCCGCTTCGCGCAGGAACGTCACGCCGAG
>JBDTPR010000127.1:0-12549 GCA_039932635.1 Candidatus Solibacter sp. | reverse complement strand
CCGCAGCCGCGCATCGCCGGCAAGGTCAATTGGACCTTCAGCGGCCAGCAGTACAACATGTACCAGCGCGAGCACGATCTGCTCTTCGCCTCCATCCGCAAGGGCCAGCCGATGAACGACGGCAAGCGCATGGCAACCAGCACCATGCTCGGCATCATGGGCCGCATGGCCGCCTACACCGGCCAGGAAATTACCTGGGACATGGCCATGAATTCGAAAGAGAGTCTCTTCCCCGCAACGCTCGATTGGAAAGGCTCGCTCCCCGTCGCGGCCATGGCGCAGCCCGGCATCACAAAATTCCTGTAGCCATGCGCACGGCTCTCACCGCGGCGCTCGCGGCCGCCTGCCTGCTCACCGCGCAGACTCCGGCGGAGGAAGCGCGGGAGCGCTCCAATGTCGCGCGCATTCGCGAACGCATTGCCGCGAAAGCGGCAGCGAAACCCGCCGCCTATAAGCTCACCATCCCCGGCGCCACGATTGCGTACGACATGGTGCCCATTCCCGCCGGGGAATTCACCATGGGGTCCGAAGCGAAGCCCGACGAAAAGCCCGTGCACAAGGTCCGCCTCGACGCCTTCTGGATGCAGGCCCACGAAGTCACCTGGGACGAGTACCGCCTCTTCATGTTCGCCAGCCAGGGCGGGGAAGCCGCGCAGAAGGATGCCGCCGTGGACGCCGTCAGCCGGCCCACCAAGCCCTACGTGGAGATGAGCTTCGGCATGGGCATCAACGGCTTTCCGGCGATCAGCATGACCCAGCATGCGGCCAACAAATACGCCGAGTGGCTGAGTGCCCGCACCGGCGAGTTCTATCGCCTGCCCACCGAAGCCGAATGGGAATACGCCTGCCGCGCCGGCGGTTCGCCCGCCGCCGCGCCGCTCGCCGATTCCGCCTGGTATGCCGCCAACAGCGCCGGCAAATACCAGCAGGTGGCCGCGAAGAAACCCAACGCCTGGGGCCTCTACGACATGCTCGGCAACGTCATGGAGTGGACGCTCGATCAGTACGCGCCCTATACCGCCGGCGCGCAGGCCAACCCGCAGATCAACCCATGGGTGAAGGCCACCGCGCCCTATCCGAACGCCGTGCGCGGCGGCTCCTGGAACGACCCGCCGGAAGCTCTCACCTGTACCGCGCGCGTCGCCTCCGACGCCGCCTGGAAGCAGCAGGATCCGCAGCTCCCCAAGAGCATCTGGTACCTGACCGACGCCCAGTGGCTGGGCTTCCGCCTGGTGCGCCCCATCAAACTTCCCACCGCCGAAGAGATGTACCGCTACTGGAACAACGGCCTTGAACATGACGAGCAGTAGCGTCTTCGCCGTCTGCCTGTTCACCGTGCTCCCGCTGCCCGCGGCCGCGCTCCAACTCTTCGAAGCCGTCGAGCCCCACATGGGGACGCTGGTCCGCATACAACTCTACGCGCGCGACACCGCGCAGGCCGATGCCGCCTTCCGCGCCGCCTTCACCCGCATCGCGCAACTCGACGCCGCCCTCTCCGATTACCGCGACGATAGCGAAGTCAACCGCCTCTGCCGCGCCGCCGTGAACCAGCCCGTCCCCATTTCCGCCGACCTCTACGCCGTGCTGGATGCGGCCCTCCAACTCGCCGCCG
This sequence comes from Candidatus Solibacter sp., assembly GCA_039932635.1. Lineage (GTDB taxonomy): Bacteria > Acidobacteriota > Terriglobia > Bryobacterales > Bryobacteraceae > Solibacter. The sequence continues at coordinate 10,937 of JBDTPR010000127.1, read as the reverse complement.
AAACCGAGGGCGCTTTCGATCCCACGCTCGGCCCCGTCACCGCCCTCTGGCGCGTTGCCCGCAAGCAAAGGCGCCTGCCGGACGGCGACCTGCTGCGCGCAGCCGTCGCGCGCACGGGCTACCGCCACCTCCACCTCGATCCCCGTGCGCAGACCGCGACCCTCGACATCCCCGACATGCGCCTGGATCTTGGAGGTATAGCGAAGGGCTACGCGGCAGACGAAGCCTTGGCCGCCCTCGGCCTACCCACCGCACTAGTAGCAATAAGCGGAGACTTGGCGATAGGAGCACCGCCCCCAGGGAAGCAAGGCTGGCGAATCGAGATCGGATCGACGAAGGAGGTCCGCACCCTGTCCAACACCGCCGTCTCCACTTCAGGCGATACGGAGCAGCACCTCGACGTCGGAGGCCAACGTTACTCCCACGTCGTCGATCCGCAAACCGGGCGAGGTCTCACCACCGGAAGAATGATCACCGTGATCGCCCGGCGCGGCATCGACGCCGATTCCTGGTCCACGGCCCTGAGCGTCCTGGATCCTGCCCGTTACCGAATCTTGCTAGCCCAACACCCCACGCTGATCGTAGTGGAGTAGGAGCGCCTCCCGGCCTGTTGCTGATGGGCCGGGCCCCCAATCAGAGCCGCGACCGTGAGGGAGCGGTGGTTTTTCGACCCTGTCCACCAGGCGTCTTATCGAGGAGCGTCCAACACCGCCAGCACCTCGCGATAAAACTCCGGATGCGCTTTCCACGATTGTGCCGTGATCAAACGTCCATCGCGTACCGCGGCCTTCTCGCTGTAAACGCCGCCCGCGCCCTCTACTTCCACGCACACGTGCGGATGCCCCGTAACCGTACGACCGGTGACAACACCTGCCGCCACCAGCACCTGGATCCCATGCCCGATCGCGCAAATGCATTTATTCTGCGCCGCGAACTCGCGCACCAGCGAGAGCAGGCTCGCGTCATTGCGCAAATACTCGGGAGCGCGGCCGCCCAGAATCACGATCGCCGCGAACTCCTTGGCCGATACCGCGGTGATCGCAATCTGCGCATCCACTGCGTGCCCCGGTCGCTCGACATACGTGTCCCAGCCGGGTTCCTGGTCATGAAAGACCATGTGCAACCGCCGTCGCGCGGGCGCGGCGATCACCGCTTCCCAATGCGCCTCCGAGAATCTCTGGCAACCGTAGAGAGCTTCGTAGCTATCGCCCCCGTCGCCGGTAACAAGTAGCACCTTGCGGGTCATTCGATGCCAGCATAGCGCGACCCTCTGCCAGAATGTAAGGGCATGCCCCAGATTCCCAGGATGACGCGGTGACCAATAACTCACTAACCGGTGACTCACTAACCGGTGACGCAGCAACCGGTGACGCTTCAAACACCGATGCGGTGACCGTTGACGCGATCGTCGTCGGCGCCGGAGCGGCCGGACTCATGTGCGCGATCGAAGCGGGCAGGCGCGGACGCCGCATCGTCGTCCTCGAGCACGGTCCCCGTGCCGGGCGCAAAATTCTCATCTCCGGCGGCGGACGCTGCAATTTCACCAACCTGCACACCACCGCGGCCAACTTCCTCTCACGCAATCCGCACTTCGCTAAATCGGCGCTGGCCCGCTATACGCCGCGCGACTTCATCGACCTCGTCGAGCGCCACGACATTCCCTACCACGAGAAGACCCTGGGCCAGCTCTTCTGCGATCGCACCGCCGCCGACATCCTGCGCATGCTCGAAAGCGAGTGCGACAGTGCCGGAGTGCGTCTAGCCACCGGCTGCACCGTCACCCGTATCGCCCCCTGCATCGCCCCCGGCTTCCGCGTAGAAACCTCGCGCGACACCTGGCAGGCCCCTGCCCTGGTCATCGCCAGTGGAGGCCTCTCCATCCCTAAAATGGGCGCCACACCATTCGGCTACGCCATCGCACGCCAGTTCGGCCTGCCCATCGTCGAATGCTCCCCGGCCCTCGTGCCGTTCACCTTTTCCGCCGCGGACCGCCAACGCTTCGACGGTCTGGCCGGAGTCGCCGCCGCAGTCATAGCGGCAGCCACCGCGACCGCGCGCCAACCCTTCCGCGAAAGCCTCCTTTTCACCCACCGAGGGCTCAGCGGCCCTGCCATCCTCCAGGCATCGTCATATTGGCGTCACGGTGAAACCGTCGAAATCGACCTGCTCCCAGGCCTCGATTTCGCCGCCGAACTCGCCGATGCCCGAGCCGCCGGCGCGCGCGCCGAAGCGCGGACCCTGCTGGCCCGCAATCTCCCCAAGCGCCTCGCCGACCGCTGGTGCGAACTCCACGCCGCCGCCAAACCGGTGGCCACCTGGAGCGACCGCGAAATCGCCGCGTTCACCGAAACCTTGCACCACTGGCGTTTCCAACCAGCCGGCACCGAAGGGTACGAAAAAGCCGAAGTCACCAGCGGCGGAGTCGATACCGCCGGACTCTCCTCCCAAACCATGGAAGCCCGTAAAGTTCCCGGACTCTACTTCATCGGCGAAGTAGTGGATGTCACCGGCCACCTGGGAGGCTTCAACTTCCAATGGGCCTGGGCCTCCGGAGCCGCCGCCGGCCGGGCACTCTAGTACAGGCGTCCTCACTTGTCCACTACCGCGAAGCTGCGTCATCACTGCACCTTCTTTAAGATGTTCTCCACATACTCCCGGGTCTCCTTGATATCCGGCACCGCGCCCGCCCTGTCCACTGCCCCTGGACCGGCATTGTACGCAGCCAGCGCCAGCTTCAAATCGCCCTTATATTTATCCACCAACTGCTTCAGATACGTCGCCCCTGCCTCCACATTGGATACCGGGTCGAACCCATCCTCCACCTTGAACTGCTCCAACGTCGCCGGCATGAGCTGCATCAGGCCGCGCGCGCCCTTAGCCGAAACCGCGCACGGGCGAAACCCCGATTCCTGCTGCATCACCCCGCGCAGCAGCTTGGAATCCAATTGATGACTCTGCGCCGCGCGATCGATCAGCGGCGTCAATTCGGGATCGGCAAGGCGCTCGCACTCCGCCTCGGGCAGTGCCGGAGACTGCCTCCACTCTTGAGCCAGCTCGCGCTGCATGCGCACACTCTCGCGCTGCACCTGCATCGCGGCACGCTGCTTCTCCATGGCGGATTGAAACGTCTCGACAGGCTTCGGCGGAGGCACAGGCACGGCCACTGCCGAAGAAAGCGGTGCGGCGCCTGGAGTTACGGCAGGAGCGACCGCCGGAACCCCAGGTGCCGCACCCTGGCCCCACAGCGCGAACGCCCAGGCCAGTAGAAGGAGGAAGACTCTCACATGGAACTAATCGGCAGAAACCCGGCGAAACTCTAGGGTGCCGGCACATAAAATTACCAGCGAGATCCATAGCGCGTCGGCCAGCAGCAAATGCACCATCTGCATCCACACCGGCGCGCTCAGCAGCAGATTCACCACCCCCGCCGTCACCTGTCCGCCGAGTAGCGCGAGCATCAGCCAGGCCCGCCCTCGTAAATCCCCCCGTCGCGCCGCCGTGGTCACCGCGAAGTAAAGCAGCCACGAGCCCGCCAGCGCCGCAATCGCCGGATGGAGCACGCGCAGCCGCACGAAAATGTTGGCCGCCGGATTGAAGTCCTGGATCCAGCCCTCCGCCAGCGTGCGGGAAGGGAAGAGCGTATCGCCCAACGCCGCGATCGCCCCGCTCACTCCCAACACCATCACCCCAGCCAGGCTCAAGCCCGCTTTCCACAACCCCGCCGACCGCAACCCCGAAGGCGCCCGCCCGCTCGCCCACCACGCCGTCAGCGTCAGGCACGCCACCAGCGTCAGCGTATTCACCAGGTGTGCCGAGAGCGAGTACGCCCGCGCCGCCGACTGGTTCGCCGCCACGTGCTCGAGCTTCACCAGAGCCGCTCCCAGCGCGCCCTCTGTCACCAGGAAGACCATCGAAAGCGTGGCGGCGCGCCGCACCGCGTGCCCGGCCGGAAACACCCGGAAGGCCCAGACCAGCAGCACCAGAACCAGCACGCCATCGAAGCCGCTGCTCAGACGATGCGTATACTCGATCATCATTTTGATGCTCGCCTGCATGGGCACCACCTCGCCATTGCACAGCGGCCAATGATTCCCGCAGCCCGCGCCCGCTCCCGTGGCGCGCACGTAAGCGCCCCAAAGAATGACGGCGATGTTGTACGCGAGGACGAACCATGCAAACCGCGCGAACCGGCGAGAGGACAAAATTGGAGGGGTCAAACTTTATTGTATTCCCGCCCGATGCCCGCAGGTGGTCAATACCGCGGTGAACTTCGGCCTGGCGCAGGCCGCGCTCGATGCCGTGAAGCAGTGGCGCTACCAGCCGACGCTCTTGAACGGCCAACCAGTGCAGATTGCGACCACCATGCAGGTGACATTCGAACTCGAGCAGTAATCGCCTCAGACTACAAAAGGGGTGGGGCACGCTAACCGGCGTGCCCCACCCCTTATTCATTGCTGCGCTGACTTATTCCTAGAACGTCAGGCGGGCCGCAACCTGCACCGTGCGCGGATTGCTGCTGTACACCTGATCGAAGGCGCCGAAGACCGGATTGCCCGGGGTCAGGTAGTTGGTCACGTTGGCTCGGCCGGTTAGGTTCACGTTATTGATCTTCCCCGGCGTGTACTGGGGATGATTCAACCCGTTGAGCCAATCGGCGCGCACCTGCAAGCGTACGCGCTCATTGAACGCCACGATCTTGGAGATGTTGAAGTCGAAGTTGTTGATGCCCCGGGTGGCCAGGATATTGCGGCCCGAGGTGGCGAAAGTGCCGGCCTGCGCGCGGATGTATTGCGCATTCGGATCGCGCGCCAGATAGCCCACGGTGGCGCCGGCGGTATTACGCAGCACGGTAACGTCGCTGCTGGTGCCCGCCTTGCCCGCCAGGTTGAGGATCACGCGGTCGGCCGCGGCGTCGCCATTCTGGTTGGCGTCGACGGCGCTCTGGGGCGTGCCGTATTGCGGCGCTTCTGCGATGTACGTCCCGGCCACCTGATAGTTGCCGAGAAGGTTGCGCTTCATCCAGTTGTTGTCCTTTTGGAACCACGGCGTCTCGTACAGCCAGGTGAAGCTGAAACGCTGGCGGCGGTCCAGTGCGCTCGATGCCCACTCGCCGCGGATGTTGTTGAAGTCCTGCGGACGGCGCGGGGAAAGCGTGGTCGAGTTGACTTCGGCGGTGCTGTCGTCCAGCAGGTGGCTCCACGTATAGGCGCCTTTGAAGAGCAGGTGCGAGGTGAAGCGCTTCGTCACTTCGACGGCCAGGCCGTGATACTCCGAGTTGCCGCGCGGCACGTAAGCCGTGATGTTGCTGGTGAAGCCGTACGGCGCCAGGGTGTTGCCGATTCCAGGCGTGAGGCGCTCGGTGGTCAACTGGGCCAAGGTCAGCGGCAGACTATCCAGGGTGGCCTGCGAAGGCGCAGTCAGGTAGGTCGGCAGCGAGTGCGCCTGAGTCACCACGGCGGCTCGGTTTAGCTGCAACTGGTAAATCAGGTGGAGTCCGCGCGTGCCGACGTAGCGCACGTCCACGGTGTAGTCCTTCTTGAAGACGTGCTGCACGCCCAGGTTCCAGTTGATTGAGTAGCCGGCCTTGAGTTGCGCGGGCAGATAGGACGAAGTCGCCGCGCGAGCCTGGGCCGCTGTGAGCGTCGCGCCCTTGGCGGTCGGCAGGATTCCACCGTTGGCCAGGAAGCCCGGCGTCTCGGTGAGCACGGCATCCACCGTGGACGTGGCCTGCGGAGGACGGGCGTTGGTGCCGACATTGTCGAACACCTGGTCGTACGCCATGCCGAAGCCGCCGCGAATCGACGTGCTGCCGCTGGTGCCCGGCGAATAGGCGAAGCCGAGGCGCGGCGCGAAATTCTTCTTCTGCGGCTGCGGTTCCACGAAGGTCAGGACGCCGGGTACGTCGGCGATGCTGTTGAGGGCGAATTCCTTCATGCTCTTCGGTACGCTGGTGAATTCATAACGCGCGCCGATGTTGAGGGTGAGGTGGCGATTGAATTTCCAGTTGTCGTTGGCGAAGCCGTAGAGCGCATAGTTGTTGCCCGAGTACGGCTTGCCGCCCACATTGCGCTGCGCCAGGACATCCGGCACCTTGTCCTGCAGGAAGCGCTCGATGGTGGTGTAGTCGTAGTCGCCGCGCACGCGCTGGATGAAGGTGCTGGCGGCGATCAGGGAGCGGCCATCGAAGCCGAACTTGAAATCGTGGCGGCCCTTGTTCCAACTCACGTTGTCGTTGAGCTGGTAGGTGGTCTGAATGGTGGCCTGGGGCCCGCTGGGATGGGGTCCGATCTGGACGTTCAGGTCGTCCTGAATCTGGATGTTGGGGAAGACATCGAGTCCCGGATACTTGAAGTCCGGCACCGGCAGATTGTCATTGTAGCGGTTGAAGGCGACCCGCAGTTCATTGGTCAGGTTGGGCTTGAAAGTATGGAATTCGGAGATCGACCCGAGGTGTGAAGAGATAGGCCGCGGGAAGAAAAACACCGGCAGGTTGGCGGTGATGCTGATCGAGGAGATCTTATTGTCCACGTAGCGCCCGCGCAACTGGTCCCGGTCGGAGATGTTGTAATCGATCGAGGCCAGCCAGACGTAGGTGTTGGTGAAGTTAGGCGCGGAGATGGGAAAAATGCCAAGCGGGATGTTCACGCCGTTGACCGACGTGTCCTTCACCCTGGTGGAAGTCGCGGGCAGGTACTGCTTGAGAATGCCGAGGTTGGTGGCTGAGAGGCCCGGCATCGCACTCAACGTGGCATAGCCCGCCGCGGTGGGCGCGAACGTGGAACCGCCGGCGGGCGTGGTAGCCTGGCCCAGCGGATTGTACTCATAGAGGCCGTAGTAGAACAGCTTGTTCTTCTTGATGGGGCCGCCCAGCGCGCCGCCCAGGCGGTTCAGGTCGTAGCGCGGATTGACGGTGAGGCCCTGGCGCTTATCGGCCTGGTCGATGGCATTGAGGTGGCGATTCTGCAGGTAGTCGTAGAGGGTGCCGTGCATCTGGTTGGTGCCGCCGCGCAAGACGGTGTTGAACTGGCCGCCGGAGGAGTGGCCGAACTCCGCGCTGAACTGATTCTGCAGCACGGTGAATTCGGCGACGGCGTCGTTGGGGATGGCCAGTACGGGCCCGGTGACGTCCTTGCGATTGTTGTCCACGCCATCGATCATGAAGTTGTTATTGCGTGGGCGCTGTCCGCCGACGGAAGGTCCGGTGCCCACGCCCACGCCGCCCGAACTGGCGACGCCCGCGCCCAGCAGGGAGAGGTTGAGTACGCCGCCCAGGTTGTTGGCCGCGGACGGAAGTTGCGCCGCCATCCTGGCCTCGAAGTTATTGGAGACTTGCGCGGTAGTGGTATCGATAAAGCTGGATGCTTCCACTACATCGATGGCAGTAGAGACCGCGCCTACTTCCACTTTGATATTGGCGGTGGTGGCCTTGTTAAGTTCCACCTGTAAATCTTTCAGCGTGGTGGTGGTGAAGCCCGGCGCGGTAGCGGTCACGCTGTAGTGACCGACCAGGATGTTATTGAAGCGATAGGAGCCGCTGGTGTCGGTCCGGGTCGAGTTCTTAACGCCCGTGTTTGCGTTCAGTAATTGAACCGCGGCGTTTGGCACGCCTGCCCCGGATGCATCCAGGACCGTGCCTAGAACAGTTCCGTCGCCACTCTGTGCGAATGCAGAGCCGGCAACGAGTAATGCACCGCACAAGACGGCGCAGAGTCGTTTAAACATAGATACCCCTTACGTCCGCGTAGACAATAGGAAGTATCCCGGACAGCACGGAGGTCCCGTGCTGCAAATCAGAAGTTAACCCAAGTTATTGCATTGCCTGCGATCTGTGTTTTCTCGACGGTTTTACGCGTTCGGAAGCACTAAACCGGCGTTCAGGTCCTGCAACCCCTTAACCTTCTGACTACCTGAAATCCTCGCGACCCTTTTCCAAAGTAAAGACGTCGAATCGTAACATGCTTTTCGGCTATAAGGCAGGGTTCAGGGGTTAAGCGGGTACCGTAAGAGTAGGTAAAGAGGGGTAAGCGGTTAGTTTTCCTTGGGTACCTGGCGTGCCGAATCAACCACTAACACGTCGATGGGACCTTTACGTTTTTCGAGCTTAAGACCGAGTTGCTTCTGAACGGCCTCCGAGATCGAGGGTCCATCGGGCGCGTCGGAGGGCGCGGCGTTGGGCAGCGGCATGCTGGTGTCGCGAGCCCAATCCAGGGTGAGGTCATACAGGCCCGGCAGGTTTGTCTGATCGACGACGGGCATGCGTGTGAAGCGCGCGATCAGCGTTGCCAGCATCAGCATGGTGATGTTGTTGTGTGCGATGTGCCCGGGGCGCAGCAGCGTCTTCTGTTCCGAGGGAGGAGCTTCGATCGCCTTCAACCTGCCCGCTCCCTCGGGAGCCGTAAGGGCGAAGTACGAGAGCGTGCGCGGCTCTTTGCGCAGCTTCAATTCGAAGCGGTCTTCCAGCAACGTGCGAAGCATGAGAAGCGCTTCGGCGCGCGATTTCGAGGGATCGGTTTTGCCGGTGATATCGAAACGCACGTACTTATTCTTGATCCATTCGGGTCCGGCCACCAGGTCGTCGGAGGTGATGTCGTAGGCGAAGCGCAGGCACTCGGCGAGGGTGACGTTGGAGAGCGCCACCACGCCGTTGCGGTAGTAGCCGAGGTTGGCGCGATAGGTGTCGGCGCCATCGAGGATAACAGGCTTGAGGGAAGCGACATCGAATTCAGGGGACCCGGCGGCGAACGCCGCGCGGGCCGTAAGGATCGCGGTGGCGAGGAGTCTCATGGCAAACAAAAAGGGAGGACGGTTTCCCGCCCCCCCTTATTGTAGTCGCGATACCGGGTGTGGTTAGAAGTGGAGGCGGAGACCGAACTCCATCTGGCGCGGCGTGTTGGCCTGCCCGTTGATTCTGCCGAAGGTGGTCGGCGTGGTCAGGGTCAGGGTGGGATCGGCAAGCGCCATGTGGTTAAACACGTTGGTGAACTGGAAGCTCAGGTCGGCGCCGAAACGCTCGCCGGCCTTGATGTTCTTGCCCACCGAGAGATCGACGTTCCAGCGAGGCAGGCCGCGCAGGGCGTAACCGCCGCAGCTCGAATCGAAGCCGAGTACGCACTTTCTGAACTGTGCCAGCACGGCAGCGGGATCGCTGTAAACATTGATCGCCGCGGGGCTGTTGGTGCCGACGCCGTTGGCGCCTGCGTTGTTGTAGATGGGCGTCATGCCGCCGGTGTACGGCGTCAGCATCTGCGCGCTCGTGGTGAAGGCAGTGGTGGCCGAAGACGTGGTGCTGACTTCGCCGAACGCCTGCTGCCGTGTGTTGGCGCCGCTATCGGTGTAACCTACCGTGAGCGGGTTGCCGCTCTGCGCGGTCAACAGCGGCGAGAAGTTCCAGCCGCCCAGAATATGACCGACGATGCCTTTCTGGCTGGCGTAAAACTTGGGCGTATAGAACAGGCCCACGTTGTACAGGAACTTGATGTCGAAGCTCTGCGGGCCATAGTTGCCCTGCAGGTTGTAGACATCGAGCGCCGTGTTGGAACTGGTGGCCTGCGAGGTGGTGCCGGTGCCCAGAGCGCGACCCCAGGTGAAGTTGCTGGTACCGGAGATACCGTGGAAATCGCGGATCCGGTAGGTCAGGAACAGGGCGTTGTAGTTGCCGAAGCCGGTGGCGTCGGTGGCGATGTAGGTGTAGCCCTGGCTGGCAGTAGTGCCGGTGATGGGCTGGCTCAGCATGCTGCGTCCCAGAACCCAGCCCGGAGCCTTGCCCAGGGAAGTCCATAGGTTGGAGACCGACGTGTTACGGATGTCGGCGGCGTTCTTGGCTGCGACTGCGCTGGTACAGTTCGCGTAGCCTTGGCAATACGCGCCGTTAGACCCGCCGAGAGCCGCCTCAAAGAACGGCTGCGCGCCCGTGACGAAGGCGCCGTTCAGGGTGCCGGAAGTGGCGGCGACGGGGAAGTAGATCTTGGAATAGGCGTCGGCGAAACTCTGGCCGCCGAGGGTGGTCATGTACGGCACCGCGTCCAGGTTGCGCGAGAGCATTTCGTTGCGGATGATGCGTCCGACGTAACCAACTTCGAGGCTCATCTTCTGCGACACCTGGCGCTGAATGGTCAGGGTCACATTGTCGGTGCGTTCGGGGCGGTACTTGGGGTCGAGCCAGTTGACATCGCTCGAGCCGGCGGCGCCGTTGACGCCGGGGAAGAAGGGCTGCGGCAAGGTCGCCGAAACCGTCGGCAGGGGAGCGTTGAGGCCGTCGGTGCCGATGCGGAAGGCCGAAGTGGGGTCAACGCCGTTGGCGCCCAGGCAGCCACCGGTGCGGCTAACGCCGACGCAGGATACGGCTTGGAGCAGACCGGGAGGCAGCAGTGGCACCAGCAGCAGGTTGACTCCGTTGAGGCGACCAAAGATGCGTCCGTAGCCGCCGCGGATGACGGTCTTGTTCTCGCCCACGAGTTTGCCGAGGATTCCGCCGGAGTACTTGGGATTCCAGGCCATGGAGACGCGCGGCGTGATGCCGCCGTAGAACGTGTCGTAGGGGTACTTACGGTCTTTGATGTTGCTGGTGGTGGCGAAGCCGAGGATGGGCTGATAGACCTGTCCGGCGAGCGCGGCCTTCTTGCGCGCATCCAGGTAGTCCTGTGCCACGATCGGCTTGGCGTCGGTATCGACGAGAGAGACCTGCTTGCCGTTGAGTTCGTACGGCGGCATCTGGATTTCGTAGCTCAGGCCGTAGGTCAGGGTGACCGAGGGGCGGATGTGCCAGCTATCGGAGATGTACAGGTTGTAGGACGGGATGATGCTCTGGTCGGTGGCCACGTCGCCGATCTTGCCCAACTTGAGGTCGGCGCCTGAGCGGGTGTAGACCAACTGCGACTGAGAGACAAAGCCCATGATGTACGAGTAATTGGTGTTGAAGAGCGCCTGGTTGGCGGTGC
>JBDTPR010000126.1:0-12616 GCA_039932635.1 Candidatus Solibacter sp. | reverse complement strand
CCGGATTGCTGATGGCGAGTTGGATGGCCGAGACTTTGCCCGCACTGGTCCCCAAAATCAACGCCCCAGTGGCCCTCGGATTCAATGTCAACGGCCGCGTACTCATTTTCACGATGCTCACCTGCATCGCGGCCGCGGTGCTTTCCGGCCTGGTGCCCGCCTTCTTCTGGTTCCGCGCCGATGTCAGCGAAACCCTCAAGGCAGGGGGGCGCGGAGGCAGTCACGGAACGCAGTCGCACCGCACCCGCAACCTGCTGGTGATCAGCGAGGTCACGCTCGCCACGCTCGCGCTCATCGGCGCCGGGCTCTTCGTGCGCAGCTTCCAGAGCGCTCGCGGAATCCAGCAGGGCTTCGACCAGCGCAACGTTTTGCTGGCCCGTTTCTACCTCTCGGGCGTGGGCTACTCGGCGGCCGACCTGCAGCAATTCTGCGCGCGCCTGCGCACCAACCTGAGCGGGCTCGCCGGAATCGATAGCGTGAGCTACGCCGATTACGCGCCGCTCGGCTCCGACGCCGGACCTTATGACGAGGTGGATGTGGTGGGCTACACTCCGGCGCGCGGCGAATCGATGAACGTCAACCGCTACCAGGTGTCGCCGGGTTACTTCGACCAGATGCGCATCGGCCTGCTCGAAGGCCGCGACTTCCGCATCGACGACGATCCTGTCAAAGCGCCGGTGGTCGTGGTCAACCAGACCTTCGTGCGGAAATATTTCGGCGGCGGCGTTGCCTTGGGACGCAAGGTCAAGATCGGGACCGCTAACGCGACCGTAATCGCCGTGGCGCGCGACACCAAATACTTCGACGTCGCCGAAGCGCCGCGCCCGCACTTCTACACGCCGTTCCAGCCGCAGGGCAGTGCACGGCAGGCCTACTTCTTCATACGCACCACCGGACAGCCCGCCGCGCTCACCGCGGGATTGCGCCGCGAGGTCTCCGCCGTCGATGCGCGCGCGACGTCGTTCGACCTGATGGAGCTCGAAGCGTGGACCGGGATCACGCTGCTGCCGCAAAAGGCCGCCGCGAACCTCGCCGCCGGTCTCGGGCTGATCTCGCTCATCATCGCCGCTATCGGACTCTACAGCGTGATGGCCTACGCGGTCACGCAGCGCACGCGGGAGATCGGCATCCGCATGGCGCTCGGCGCGCAGCCCCGCGACGTGCTCGGCGGGATTCTGCGGCAGGGCATGGGCCTCACCGCGATCGGCCTGGCGGCGGGAGTCGGGGCCTCGCTGTTGGTGACGCGCCTGATTCAGGGCATGCTGGTCCACGTCAGCGCCACCGATCCCGTTACGTTCGCGGGAGGCGCGCTCTTCCTGCTCTTGGTGGCAGCGCTCGCCTGTTACCTGCCGGCGCGCCGGGCCACCAAGGTAGACCCGATGGTCGCGCTGCGCTGCGAGTAGGGACGTGTGGGGCAGGATGGCATCCTGCGCACCGGTTGTTTACCGGCGCTCCGGGCGGGTTGCCAACCCGCCGCAGGCTGCCAGCCTGCCCCACAGGCCTGTCCTACGAGACCAACTGCGGGACCAACTCTCCGGCGGTGCCTCTCAGCGCGACGTCCACTTCCTTCGAGAATGGCGTGTCCTCGGTGTTCACTTCGATCACCTTGGCGCCTCCTTGCCTGGCGTAGGGCACCAGGCTGGCCGCGGGGTAGATCACCGCCGACGTGCCGATCACCAGCAGGACCTCGGCGGCTCCGGCGGCGTGCTCGGCCTCCTTCATCATGCCGTCGGCCAGCGGCTCGCCGAACCAGACCACGCCGGGACGGGCGAGCCCGCCGCAGGCGCAATGCGGCGGCAACTTGGGCAGCGGCACGCGGCGGTCCGGCCAATTGGCTCCGCACTGCGTACAACGCATGCGCCAGATGTCGCCGTGCAGCTTTAGCTGGCGTCCACTGCCGGCGCGGTCGTGCAGCCCATCGACGTTCTGCGTGATCAGGGTGTACTCGCGCTTCTTGATTTCCAGCTTCACCAGCGCCTTGTGCGCCGCATTGGGCAGCGCCTTGGCGATGATCTCGCGCCGGTAGTTGTACCACTCCCAGACCAGGCGCGGATCCTTCAGAAAGGCTTCCGGCGTGGCGAGTTCTTCAGGCTCATATTCCTTCCAAAGTCCACCCTCTCCTCGGAAGGTGGGGACGCCGCTTTCGGCGGAGATTCCGGCTCCGGTCAACACGGCGACGCGGGTCGCCGCGGAGAGCCATTCACGTGCTTGTGCGAGGTCGGCCAAGCCTCTATTTTAACGTTCAGCGGTTGAGGAACTTTTCGAGTTTCTCGAGCTGCTTTTCGGCCTTGTCGGCGAAGGATCGGGCGGCAGCCGGGTCGTTCGCGTGCATGGCGTCTTCGGCCCCGCTGAGGTACGTGTTCATCAGGTTCGCGGCGTCCTGCATGTCGCCGCGCAGATTGAGGCCGCTGGCGGCCTGCGAGCGTTGCAGGGTCTGCAGGCTGGTGCGAACGCCGCCGGCGCGGACGTTCAACAAGGCGAGGTGCTCGCGTGTCTGCTGCAGTTCGGCGCGGCTGGGTCCGACGGGCGCGGCAGGCTGCTGCTGTTGCACGGGCGGAGGCGCGGACTGCTGCTGAGGCTGCGCGGCCGGCTGTTGCACTGGTTGCTGTGGGGCCGCCTGCTGTGGCGAGGGAGCGATCAGGCGGCTGAAATCCTTGTTAGTCGGCGCTTGAGAGGGCCGCTTTGCAGCCACGTTCGGAGTGGTCATCGGAGTCTGGACATCAGGCTGCGTCACGACGGGCTGCGTCACGACGGGCTGCGAGGCAACGGGCGGCTGCGTGTTCGCCGCCGGGGGCGCCGGAACCATCTGCGATGCCGGCGCAGGAGCTGCGACTTTGGGCGCGGCTCCGGTATTCTTCCAGGGCGCCAGTGCGACGATGGCCACAATGCCAAGTACGGCCGCCACTGCGCCGAGTCCCATCCAGAGACCGCGGCGGCTTTCGGGCTGTACCGGCGGTGTCGCGGCGGACACAGCGGCGGAGACGACGGGCTCGGGCTGCACGCGCTTGACGGCCTTCGCCGGCGCCGGCGGTGCGGCGGCGGGCGCAGCTGCCGCGGCGGGATTCAGATCGCGCGCGACATTGCCGAGCGCGTTGCGTAGTGCGCCGGCCGTCTGGAAGCGCGACTCCGCATCCTTGGCAACCGCCATCAGGATTACGTCGTTGAGCAACTGGGGCAGCTTGGGATCCACCTTCACGGGCGGAATCGGCGTACCCTGCAGATGCGCCGACATGATGGCGAACTGACTGTCGCCATCGAACGGCCGCTTGCCGGTGACCAGTTCATACAGCGAGACGCCGACCGAGTACAGATCGCTGCGCGCATCGGGCTCGGAGGCGCCCTGGATCTGTTCGGGCGACATGTAGTAGAGCGAACCGACGGTGGTGCCGGTCTGCGTGAGCTTGTGGTCGGCGGTGGAGCGCGCAATGCCGAAATCCATCAGCTTCACCACACCGTTCGGCGTGACGATCATATTGGCCGGCTTGATGTCGCGGTGGACGACGCCGCGGCCGTGCGCATACTCCAGCGCGAGCAGCACCTGCATGATGCAATCGAGCCCCTGGGCGGGGGGCAGCGGGCCTTCCTTCAGGCGCTGATCGAGCGTCACGCCTTCGACAAATTCCATCAGCATGAGGAGCTGATTGTCGGCGCGGACGGCGGTATGCAGCGCCGCGATGTTGGGGTGCTCCAGGCTGCCCTGCACTTTGATCTCGCGCAGGAAGCGGTCGGCCAGATCGGGCTGATTGACCAGGTCGGGGAGCAGGACCTTCATGGCCTCTACGCGGTCCGAAATCACATTGCGGACCTTGTAGACCTGTCCCATACCGCCGGCGCCGAGGATAGCGACGATCTGGTAATCGCCGACGGTGGAACCAATTTCGAGTGTCATAGTGCCCTATTTCGCGTTGCCGACGGTGTCGCCGACCTGGGCGAGTCCACCACCGGTGAATTTGCCGACCGCGGATGCCTCATCGACTTCCGTGATCTTGAGTGTGCCGACCTTGTCCACAACGCTGCGAATGATCTTGCCGGAGGAAGGGTCGCGCACGTCGCGCACCTTGCGATTGACGTCCAGGGTGTCGCCCATTTTGACGCCGCCCTTGGAGCCCACATTAATGATGATGGTGCCGTCGGGCGAGACGTCCGCCACCAGGCCTTCGATGGTGACAACCTTGACGGGCGCGGTGGGCAGCGAGGCGGCCTTCTGGTCGAGACCATGAGCGACCTCGGTGGTGGCCTTGTTGACGGCGACGCCGAGGATGGTGTCGGCGAAATTGGACGCCTTCATATCGAGCGCGCCGCCGGCCGCCCCGGCGTAACTACCGCCGGCACCGAGGATGCCGGTACCGTTGCGCGTCTCTTCGCCCTTGCCCTGCACCGACGCCAGAATCTCCGCGGTGGAGGTATCGATCATGCGCGCGGTGATCTGGCAGACGGCGGTGGACTTGCTGGTCTTGACCCCGCCGATGCCGAAGCGGCCGAGCGCGCTGGTGGCGGCGCCCCCGCCGACGTTGGTGCTCTTATCGTCGCGGCCGAATTGGGTGATGCTGCCTACGATGATGGCGTCCACGCCGAGGATGCGCGCGATCTTAGCGGCGCTGTTGGCATCCGCGCGGTCACTGTTGGAGAAGTTCTGCTCGGCCAGGACTTTATCGAGCTGCTTGCGTTCGATGACGGAGTAGACGCCGTCGTTGACCAGCTTGTCCACGAGAATGTCGGCGATGCCCTTGCCGATGTCCAGATTGGTGCCGAAGAGCGCGGCCACATTGCTCTGCACGGTGGCGTAGTCGAAGTTCATCACGGCGACGCGCTTCTTCTGCGCCTGGGCAGGCAAGGCGGCCAGGATCGTGCAAAACAGTACAAGGAGCGTAGTTTTACTCATGGAGCCCATGTGCCAACCATAGGCCAAATACGGTGTGCGCGTCAACGCATTCAGTACCCTACCGTTGGAAATAGATGTGCGGATTTTACGCAATTGCGTGAGCCACTTGGGCGAGAATTTCGACCGCGTTGGCGTGGTCGGCGCGGACCACGGTTACACGTGGTCCGGCGGGGCGCCAGCGATGGAACATGCGCTCGGCGGGGAAACCGGTGAAGACGGTGACGAGCGGGATGCCCGCGGCGGCGGCGACGTGCTGCCCGGCGGAATCGTAGCCCACGTAGAGGCTGCTGTGACCGATCAGGTTGGCGAAGCCCGCGAAACTGCCTTCCCAATAGGTGGCACGCGCGCCGGACTGGACGACGGCACGCTCCACGCGTTCGGCTTCTTCGCCTCCGGCTCCGCGGTCGATGACGAGGGGGGCTTTGGCGGAAAGGAGGGCGAGGAGTTGGGTTTCGAAATTGCCAGGGATGCGCTTGGCGGCGTTCTCGCCGACTCCGAGACTGATGGCGATGTAGGGACCCTGGGGCGTGGGCGCGGGGAGCGGCGCGATGTACGGGCGGGCTCCGGGGACACCTAACGTGGCTTCGGCCCAGTGGGCTGCCAGTGAGGGGAGATTGTCGTCGGTGTGCGCGCGGTAGGAGCGGCTTTCGAAGAGGTGGTAGAGGTGATCGTCGCCAATGGGGAGGAGGCCGAGTTGGGTGAGGCGCGAATCGGGATCGAGGATCAGGGTGGCGGGCGTGGCTAGGGGTTTGAGATCTTCCCAGGCTTTGAGGCGGTCCGCGAGGGTGCCGCGGCGGTAGTCGATGGGGGCGTGGGTGAGGCGTGGATCGGCGGCGAAGAGTTCGAAGTTCTTGCGGGGTCCGGCGAAAGTGATTTCGGCGGCGGGGAAAGCGCGTTTTGCGGCGTCTAAGATCACGCTGGTTACGGCTACGTCGGCCCCCAGGGTTACTCGGGAGAGGATTAGGACGCGGGTCACGGAGTCCGAGCTTCGCTCGGATGGACCCGCTGAAAGCGAGTCCGCAGCCAGGATTGGCCGCCCCACACCGGAGGCGCGGCGGATCTCGCGGACCTTACGGTACCGCGCCGATAGGGCGGTGGCATTTTGCTGCGGGATGGCCTGGGCGAAGAGGTCGGCGTAGGCGTCGCAGAGCTCGGGATCGAAACGGTCGCCCAGGCCTTCGACGAAGATGCCGAAGAGGGCCCGGGCGCAGGTGTCGTGCGTTAGTTCAGAGGGTAGCTGCGCGGGTGGGGCGCCCGCGATGCATTGTTCGAGTAGGGATTGAGCCAGCTGTTCACACGAAGTACTTGTCAATCAGAATCCCCAGTTTCTGTTTGGTGGCGGCGGGCACGGTGGACTTGTCGGTGAGGATGGCGTGGGCCAGGGCGGAGCCGCATTTGCAGGCGCGGACGGTGGGCATTTCGGCCACGGCCTCGGCGACTACGCGGCAGGCGTTGGAGGCGTTCGCCATCAAGTTGGCGATGATGTCGCTGACGGCGACGGCGTCGTGTTCGGGATGCCAGCAATCGTAATCGGTGACCATGGCGACGGTGACGTAGCAGATCTCGGCTTCGCGCGCGAGCTTGGCCTCCTGCAGGTTGGTCATGCCGATGACGTCCATGCCCCAGCTGCGGTAGATGTTGGATTCGGCCTTGGTGGAGAAGGCGGGACCTTCCATGCAGAGGTAGGTGCCGCCCTGCTTCACGTTGACTCCGGCGGCGCGGCAGGCCTCGCCGACGACGTTGGCCATCTGCGGGCAGATGGGGTCGGCGAAGCTGATGTGCGCGACCAGGCCCTCACCGAAGAACGTGGAGACGCGGCCGCGGGTGCGGTCGAAAAACTGGTCGGGGAGGACGAAATCCTGGGGGCGGTGTTCTGCCTTGAGCGAGCCGACGGCGGAGAGGGAGATGATGCGCTCGACGCCGATGGATTTCATGCCGTAGATGTTGGCGCGGTAGTTGAGGTCCGAGGGACTGATGCGATGGCCGCGTCCGTGACGCGCCAGGAAGGCAACGGTTTTGCCGGAGAGGGTGCCGAGGACGTAATTGTCGCTGGGGGCTCCGAAGGGCGTGGTGATGTTGAGTTCTTCCTGGGCTTCGAAGCCGGGCATGGCATAAAGGCCGCTGCCGCCGATAATTCCGATTTCTGCTTTCACGATGTGTGCTCCTGAATGAGTTCGAGTAGAACGCCTCTGGTGGAGGCGGGGCGTACTTGATTGTGGTTTAGGATTTTTGCTCCGGCCGCGGTGAGGGCGGCGATGGCGGAGTCGATGTCGGGGACAAGCAGGGCGATGGTCTCCGTAGACTGATTAGTGACCGCTGCATCATGGTCGCGGCTCTGATTGGGCTCGGCGTCGATCGCGGCGAGAAGGGCAAAGACGCCTTCTCCGGTGGTGGCTACGGTCCGGATTACCGGGATGGTAAAGCCTTCGGCGTGGAGTTCTTGCTCTACTCGGTCGGCTCCGGGTTGGTCGGATTTGTTGATCACGAAAATGTTGGCGATCTCCATGATGCCTGCCTTGATGGCTTGGATGTCGTCACCCATGCCTGGCACCAGGACCACGATGGTGAGTTGGGCCACTCCGGCGATTTCCATTTCGTCCTGACCTACGCCTACGGTTTCGATCAGGACGTAGTCTCGCCCGGATGCGGACATCAGGCGGGCCAGATCCGCGGTGGCTCGGGCTAATCCTCCCATGGTGCCTCTGGTGGCCATGGAGCGGATGAAGATGCCGGGGTCCGCGTGGTGCTGCTGCATGCGGATGCGGTCGCCCAGGATCGCTCCTCCGGTCAGACGACTGGTGGGGTCTACAGCCAGGATGGCTACGGTTTTGTTCTGTGCTCGTAGGGCTAGGGCCAAGGCGTCTACCAGCGTGCTCTTGCCGGCTCCGGGGGGTCCGGTAATTCCTATGATGCGGGCTTTGCCTGGGGGAAGCGCGTTTAGGGTGGCTAGCGCTTCGGGGTTTCGGTTTTCGATTTTCGTGGCCAGGCGGGCTAGTTCACGCGTGGTCACGAGAGATCACCGAAAAAAGGATTGGGCCGGCGATGAACGCCGATGAACGCCGATGAAAACAGATAGAACCGAGACATGGTCAGGACTTCAGGAGTTGGCGGGCTATTACCAGGCGTTGGATTTCGCTGGTGCCCTCTCCTATGGTGCAGAGCTTGACGTCGCGGTAAAACTTTTCGACGGGGTAGTCCTTGATGAAACCGTAGCCTCCATGAATCTGGACGGCCTCTCCGGCGATGCGCACGGCGGCTTCACTGGCGAAGAGTTTGGCCATCGCCGATTCTCGGGTGACCCGCATGCCTTGATCGAGCATCCAGGCGGCTCGGTAGTTGAGCAGGCGCGCGGCGTCGATATCGACCGCCATGTCTACCAGCTTGTGCTGGATGGCCTGGAACTCCGAAATGGGACGGCCGAATTGCTTGCGAAGTTTGGAATATTTCAGAGCCGCATCATAGGCCCCTTGCGCCATTCCGATGGAGAGGGCGGCGATGGAAATGCGGCCTCCGTCGAGGACTTTCAGGGATGCTACGAAGCCGTCGTTGAGTTTGCCTACGAGGTGGTCTGGGGTTAGGCGGCAGTTCTCGAAGATGACTTCTCCGGTGGCGCTGGCGCGCAGTCCGAGCTTGTTTTCCTTCTTGCCGCAGCGGAAACCGGGCGCGCCTTTTTCGATGGCGAAGGCTGAGATGCCGTGCTGGGCGGCGGCCCGTTCAGTGACCGCCATGGCGATGCAGAGGTCGGCGTAGTGCGCGTTGGTGGTGAAGGTCTTGGAGCCGTTGAGGATCCACATGCCGTCTTCGAGTTCGGCGTGAGTGCGGGTGCCGGCGGCATCGCTGCCGGCTTCGGGCTCGGTGAGCGACCAGCAGCCCAGCCATTCGCCCGTGGCGAGTTTGGGCAGGTAGCAGCGGCGCTGCTCGTCGCTGCCCATTTTGAAGATGTGGTTGGAGCAGAGCGAGGTGTGGGCTGCGACGATGATGCCGACCGAGCCATCGACGCGCGAGAGTTCCTCGATGATGATGGAGTACTCGATATAGCCGAGCCCCGCGCCGCCGTATTCCTCGGGGAAGATAGCGCCCATGTAGCCGAGCTGGCCGAGCTTTTTGATGACCTCGGCGGGGAAGGTCTGGGCCTCGTCCCACTCCATCACGTGGGGCGCGATCTCCGCCTCGGCGAACTGGCGGACCGCCTTGCGCAGTTGAAGCTGTTCCGGCGTGTACTCGAAATCCACGGCGCCGCCTTAGACGATTTCTTCGGCCGCCGGATCCCAACGCACGGTGCGTTTCAGGCGGTAGCTATCGACCGCCATGCGGCAGGCGATGGAGATGCGGTAGCCGATTTCGAACGGGCAGTTGGGCTGCTTGCTGCCGCGAATGGAATCGAGGAAGTTTTGCATGTGGGCCTTGGGGTCGCTGCGCGTGACGCCGGTCATTTCGTTGCCGTCTTTGCGATTGACCTTCTGCGGATAGTATTTGATGGTGTTGGGAGTGTGGGAGATGGTGCCGTTATCGCCGAGGACGTCCTCGGTGACCTTGAGCTGATCGTTGCCGAAACCGGAATCCCAGGAGTAGAGGATTTCTTCTTCGTGCTCCATGGAGACGTTCATGGTGTCGGGGACTTCGCGCCCGTCTTTCCAGAGGTAGATGCCGCCGACCATGGTGACGGCGCGGGGGATTTTGAGGTCGAGGACTTTGTACCAGAAGGAGAGCTGGTGGCACATGTTCTCGTAGACGTTGCCGCCGGAGTAATCCCAGAAAAAGCGCCAGTTGATGTAGCGGTTGGGGTCGAATTCGACATTCTTGGCTTCGCCGAGAAAGCTCTTCCAGAGGATGTTCTCGGGGGTCATGTCGGGGTAGACGGGACGCGACCACTGGGGCTTGCCCTGCGGCGTGTTGCGGTACATGTGGGCGTGGATTGCAGTGATCTTGCCCATGAGTTCCGGCTTGTTGAAATTGACGGCGTCGGGGATGGCGCCGGTGGAGGTCCACTGGTGGCCGATTTGAACGGTGTGCTTGCCGGCGTCCTTGGCGTAGGCGGCGCGCATGCGTTTGGCGTGCTCGACGGTGAACGCCATGGTCTTTTCCTGATAGACGTGCTTGCCAGCGGCGATGGCGGCGGTGAAGTGCTCGCAGTGCAGGTGCTGCGGGGTGGCGATGAGGACGGCGTCGATGTCCTTGTCTTCGAGGAGGCGGCGGTAATCGAGGTAGGTCTTGGCGTTGGGAGCGATGCGTTTGACGTCTTCGAGGCGGCGGGTGTAGACGTCGGCGGCGCCGATGCAGTCGACGTTTTCACAGGCGAGGGCTTGTTGAAGAATTTCGGAGCCGCGGGCGCCGGGACCGATGATTCCAAGGCGTATGCGGTCATTGGCGCCGAGTGCGCTGCCTGTGGCCAGGGTGCCGGCCAGTCCGGTGGCGACATTGCCGATGAAATTGCGTCGAGACTGCATGAAATGGTGCTCCTTGGGAGGTAAACCCAATTATATACGGTTGAGGTGCGGGGGCCGGGCCGGCACCGCGAGGGCTCGGAGCTTATGTGCAGGAACAGACCCAATTTGATAGCAAGTGGTTTCGCGTGAACGGGTTGCGGCGCTCCCCTCTCGGCCTAAGGATAGCGGCGCGGCAAGAGGGATTTCGGACCTGCGCGGCTTATCGTATTGAGGCGACAGGGAAATAGATTTCGGATGTTCGGGCAGTGGAAAACCGCAATCGGGAAAACTCAGCCATGCCGATTGAGCCGCCGAACGGCATTCGGAAATCTTTATGGCGGACCCTCCGGGCAAGGATGCTCACTACGTGCCTTAGAATTAGCGCGCAGAAGTTCCGAAACACTTGCGAAGGGGCTTTCGCACATGAATATCGCTAAGCTGTTAACCAGGCGGCAACCTTGATCCACCGCTTCGGCCCATTCCAATACGACTCTGAACAACGCCTCTTGTTCCGCGGGGGCGAGACCGTACAACTCATGCCCAAAGCGATTGACACTCTGCATGTCCTGGTGGAGCGGCGTGGACGTGTCGTGGAGAAGGCTGAGCTGATGAAACTCGTCTGGCCGGACACAGTTGTTGAAGAGGTTGGCCTGGCCCGAAACGTCTCACTTCTTCGCAAAGCGCTGGGAGATGAGGCTGCCGAATCCCCCTACATCGAGACCATTCCGCGTCGCGGATACCGTTTCGTGGCGGCCGAGGTGTTGCCACCGGTAACCCCGGTGGTTGGCCGAAAACGCTGGCGGCCCGTCGCCTGGCTGGCGGCCATTGTTGCACTCACGGGCCTGCTTTACTGGCAATTCTACGTACCTTCGCGGTTCCTGAAGCGCGGCCCCGGCATGGCCTCGCTGGCAGTGGTTCCCTTCGAGCCGCTTAGCGGAGACGCCAATCGCTCCGGCTTTGCCCACGGGATCACAGATTCCCTGGTCTCCGGCCTCTCCGAACTGGACGGTGTCCAGGTGGTCTCGCCGAGCACGGTTCGCCGCCACCAATGGGCCGGCATCTCAATGGGGCTGATGGGTCGGCTGCTCGGTCTCGACGTGCTGGTGGAAGGGTCGGTCCGCCAGGTCGGGGACCGGCTGCACATCACCGCTCGCCTGGTGGATGTCCATACCGGCAAGGTTATCTGGTCTGCGACTTATGACCGGTCTGCGGCAAATACCGGCGAGATGGAAGCCAGTGTTGCCGCGGAAGTAGCGGCGCAGGTGGGCGCCCATCTCGCCATCCATGGTGAGTTTTCCCGCACTCGCCAATAGCCCGGGGCGCGCCTCAAGCGTTGCGAAGGAATTCCGCGATGATTCCGAATGTACCTTCGCGCTGCGTGTGCCGCAAGCTGAAACGGAAAGGAGCTTTTCCCCATGATGAAGAAATTATTGATTCTCAGCGCCGCAGTCGCCGGCATTGCCGGTGTGGCCAGCGCTCAAGCCATTCGAGCCGGAGTATTTGACAAGCAAGCGGTAGTGGTTGCGTACTACCGTTCTCCACAATGGGCGGAGGTCAATAAGGCCAAAATGGCCGAACGGGACGCGGCCAAGAAAGCTAACGACACTGGCAAAGTGCAGACCCTCCAAGCCTGGGGCACTGCCCACCAGGAACTGGCACATCAGCAACTGACAGGCGAAGCGCCCATCGGCAATATTTTGGAAGCTTTGGCACCCGGGCTTCCGGACATCGCCCGCCGCGCTGGGGTGAACCTCATCGCGCCCGATCTGGCATTCGCCGAACCCGCCGTAGTTAAGGTTGACGTGACCGAATTTTTAATGGCCTACCTGAAAGCCGATTCGCGTACGCTCGCTATCGTCCGCGATTTGCAGAAGCAGAGGCATTAGAATTCAGCGGCCGGGTGGACCTCGACGCTCCCACTGGCCGCGCAAACCCCGTGTGCAATCGACCGAGGCTCGCCGCCGCTTGCTTCCGCCTGATGAATTCAAGAGCGTTGCGCTTCTCGAAGCTCGGGAATGGCCGACTTACTTCTTCTCGGCGGGCGGGCGCGGCGTGCTGGAGGGCGGCACGATGTTCTTAAGGCGCATGTAGGTCACCAGGTTGCCGTAGTGCTCCATGTTGTGGGCGGTGTTGAAATCCATGGCGCCGAGGCGGGTGATGTTCATGCCGAAGAAGGGGACGATTTCGGCGGCTTTGGCGTCGTTCAACTTGCCGTAGGCGGTTTCGCAATATTGGAACGCCTCTTTGAGTGCGGCGGAGATTTCGGCTTTGGTTTTGGCGGTCTTTTCGATGCCCTTGTCGACTACCT
>JBDTPR010000125.1:0-12624 GCA_039932635.1 Candidatus Solibacter sp. | reverse complement strand
GAAAATATTCGCCATACTCCCGGGGTGGCGCGCCGCGTCTTCAACGCGCTGGACGGCATCAACATTCGTATGATCAGCCAGGGCGCTTCGCTGCTCAATATCAGCTTCGTGGTGGCCGAGAGCGATCTGCTGCGCACCGTCACCGCGCTGCACGAGCAGTTCTTCTCGGAACTCGATCCTAATGTCTTCGAGCGCAAAGAGGCCGTGCATGCGTAAGCTCGCCATCGTGGGCTACGGCAAGATGGGTAAGCTGATCGAGCAGCTTGCACCGGAATACGATTTCGAGGTGGTGCTCAAGCTCGACGAATTCAACAATGTGAAGGGCAGCGGATTCACGGCCGCCAACTTTGAAGGCGTGGATGTCGCGATCGAGTTTTCCATCCCCTCTGCCGTGCCGGAAAACGTCGCCGGCGTTGCGGCGCTCGGCGTGCCGATTGTGGTCGGCACCACCGGCTGGCTGGAACACCTGGACGTAGTTAAAGAAACAGTGCAGAAGCACGGCACGGGCCTGGTTTGGAGTCCGAACTTTTCGATTGGGGTGAACGTGTTCTTCCGGCTGGTCGCCGAGGCTGCGCGGTTGCTCTCTAGCGAGCCTGCGTATGGATCGTGGGCGTGGGAGATTCACCACTCCGCGAAGAAGGACGCGCCATCGGGCACGCTGTTGAAACTGGTGGACGAGATGAAGAAGGCGGGCTATGCGCGCAACATCGACGTGGGCTCCAACCGCGCCGGCGCCATACCCGGCACGCACGAAATCGGTTTCGATAGTGCGGCCGATACCATCACGCTGCGCCACTCCGCCAGAAGCCGCGAGGGCTTCGCGCGTGGAGCGCTGAAGGCCGCCGATTGGCTGGTGGGCAAAAAAGGTTTCTACGAATTTAGCGAGATTGAGTTTTAGGTTTGACGATTGAATTGGGCCAATAAGTTTTTCAGGAGGTGGTACATGTTTACTGGATGCGGCACAGCCCTGGTTACACCGTTCAAGCAGGATCTGTCCCTGGATGAAGCAACTCTGCGCGCGCTTGTGCGCCGTCAGATCGACGCGGGAATCAACTTTCTGGTCCCCTGCGGCACCACTGGCGAGAGCCCGACGCTGACCCGCGCGGAGCACCTTCGCGTGGTCGAAATCACGCTCGAGGAAGCTAAAGGCAAGGTTCCCGTGGTGGCCGGCGCCGGCGGTTACAATACTCAGGAAGTCATCGAACTGGCTCACGAAATCGAGGGGCTGGGAGCCGACGGATTGCTCTCCGTCACTCCTTACTACAACAAGCCCACGCAGGAAGGCCTCTACCAGCACTATCGCGCCATCGCCGCGTCTACCCGGCTTCCGATCGTTCTCTACAGTGTGCAGGGACGCACCGGCGTGAACATCGAGCCGGCCACGCTCGCGAGGCTCGCCAAGATCGCCAACATCGTCGCGGTCAAAGAGGCGAGCGGCAATATCGGCCAGATGGCCACCGTGCTGCACGAAGTGCCGGCCGATTTCGTGGTGCTCTCGGGCGACGATTCCATCACGATTCCGCTCGCCGCACTGGGTGGCCGCGGCATCATATCCGTCGCTTCGAATGAAATCCCGGCTGAAATGACGGCCATCGCGCAAGCCTGCCTGCGCAACGACTTCGCTGCCGCGCGCGCGATTCAGGCCAAATTCCTGCCGCTGATGAATATCAATTTCGTCGAGTCCAACCCGATCCCGGTGAAGGCCGCGATGGGGCTCATGGGTCTGCTGCAGCCGGTCTGGCGGCTCCCCATGGTGCCTCCCAGCGCCGCCAATCTGGCGAAGATCGAGGCAGTGTTGGCCGAAGTCGGCCTTATGGTGCACCAGTAAACGCGAATGCAAGCTACTATCGAAAACCTCTTCGACCACAAGCCCGCCGCCTACACGCCGGAACACCGCGCGGTATTCGACGAATTCCTGGCCGCGCTCAATGCCGGCCACGTCCGCGCCGCGGAGCCCGACTCGTCGACCACCACGGGTTGGCGCGTCAACGCCTGGGTGAAAAAAGGCATCCTGCTGGGCTTCAGGATGGGGGTCAATATCGACATGTCGGTGGGCACGCTGGCCTTCCGCGACAAGGACACCTATCCTACCCGGCAGATCAACGCCGAGAACAATATCCGCATTGTGCCGGGCGGCAGCAGCGTGCGCGACGGCGTGTATCTTGGGCGGAACGTCACGTGCATGCCGCCGATGTACATCAACGTCGGCGCCTACGTGGATGACGGCACGATGGTCGATTCCCATGCGCTGGTGGGGAGTTGCGCACAGATCGGCAAGAACTGCCATATCTCCGCCGCCAGCCAGATCGGCGGGGTGCTGGAACCGGTGGGCGCGATTCCCGTTGTGATTGAGGACGACGTGCTGATCGGCGGCAATTGCGGGGTGTATGAAGGCACCATCGTGAAGCGCCGCGCGGTGCTCGGCACGGGCACGATTCTCAATCGCTCCACTCCGCTCTACGACCTGGTGCGCAACGCGATCCACCGCGCCACGGACGACGAACCGCTGGTGGTGCCCGAAGGCGCTGTCGTGGTGGCAGGCTCGCGGGCTATCACCAATGGTCCTGGCAAGGACTGGGGTATCAGCGTTTATACGCCGATCATCGTGAAGTATCGCGACGCCAAGACCGACACACGCATTCAACTCGAAGACCTGCTGCGATGAGTTGCGGGATTTAGGCGATGCCCCGCATTCTGGTGGCTGACGACGACGCCATACAACTCGATCTGCGCAAGCAACTGCTCGAAATTGCAGGCTACAAGGTGGACATTGCCTTCACCGCCCTGCAGACTCTTCACCTACTGGAGAAACGGTCTCCCGACCTGGTGATTGTCGATCTGCGATTGCCTAACGAGCTGGGCGAAGCCGATGCTCGCGAAGGTCTCGCGCTGATACGGCGCATCCGTGAGGTCGCGCTGCGAGTGCCGATCCTGGTGCTCTCGGGATGGCCAGACGATATTTATGGGCAGCCCGAAGAGCAACTCGTCGCGCGTGTGCTGCTCAAGCCGGTGCGGACCCGCGAACTGCTAAATACGATTGAGGAGCTTTTGAGGTGAGTCCGGCTGCCACAACGCGGTACGCCGCAAGCTACGGAAGCTTCCGGCCTTCGGCCGCTGTACCGACTGAAGTCGGTACGCAGACTGAAGTCCGCCCCACAAGGACAGGAGCACAGCAAGTGGCCAGGGTGCAGACCTACTTCGCCCTCCGGTAGATGGTCCGGTAGCCGCCCGTCACCGCCGCTCCGATTCCCGCTCCGGCGGCCCCTCCAATCGCCGTGATCACGCCCGCTGAGGGTCCGTTGGCCTCATTGCGAAGATACTGTCCTACGGTTGCGTCGGTGACCGCGCCTCCGGCCACGCCGATCACGCCGCCCAAAATCGTGCCGAAGAGGCGGCTGTGCTTGGGCGGCTGATACACCCGGACCACGTCGGCCTTCTCCACGGTGACCGTCTGGTCCCCCTGTAGGGTGATGCGCGACTCCGTGGCAGACTCGAAGCGGCCTTCGACGCGCTTCTGATTGGCCTGAATCACGCCCACGCGGTCGCCTTTACGCATCGCCTGCACACTGCTCCACTGATTGGAATCCTGCGCCAAGCCCACTTGCATGGCCAGCAACAATACCACTGCGAGTCTGTTCATCGGGCATCCTTTAACGTCAACGGCGCGGTGGCTGCGTAAAGCGGCACATCGCCCAACGTGGTCAACCATGCCGACACCAGATAGCTACCGGCAGGAAGAGGCGGCGCTTTCACCGTCACGGTCCACAATGGACCGAGCGAACTCTGGCGCAAGGCCTGGAGGAATGTCTTGTCGATGCTCCAGCGCCAGATGCCGCGGCCGTTGGAATCGAAGATCACCACGTCGTAATCCTGCCCGCTGGGGAACCAGAGATTCACCGGCTCGGGTGTTTCCAGCGTCATCGTGATCGCCAACTGGTCGGTGGTTGGCTCCGCGGTCACTTTGAACTGCCCGCCCGCCACGCTATCCAAGCGCAGTTTGCCGACGCGCGCCGATACCAGGTCGAACGTGACCGGCCCGGCGAACGACTGCTTCACCCGCCGCACCATGCCGATATTCTCCGCGTACTGCTCCAACTGCAGGCCGGCGTCGGCGCAAGTGAACGTGCGGTAGCGAACCTCAAGCACGCCGTTGAACGTGCCCGCCGGTCCTTCGTGCGTGGTGCGCTTCGCGAGGGTCTGGCCCCAGTCGGTGCAGGTCCGGCCTGGAGCATCCCACCAGCCGCCTTCAAACGGCTCGAACGACGTCAGGGGAAGTTCGAGCTGGCGGTCTGCGTCCAGGTAGACCAGTTCGCCGCGATCGTCCAGGCGCACCAGTTGCCGGGCGTCGGTATACCCGGTCAGGCTGTAGTAGACACGCTCGTTGATGAAAAATGGCAGGCCGACTTTGACAGAAAATGTCTGCCCGAAGCGGGCGTCTTTATA
Source organism: Candidatus Solibacter sp. (assembly GCA_039932635.1). Taxonomy (GTDB): domain Bacteria; phylum Acidobacteriota; class Terriglobia; order Bryobacterales; family Bryobacteraceae; genus Solibacter. The sequence continues at coordinate 8,181 of JBDTPR010000125.1, read as the reverse complement.
AGTCCAGGTGTTGCCCGATGCGAGAGGAAAGAAATCGGCGCCGCTGGCCACCCCGACCAGCAGTGCGGCTGCAGCGAGTAGTTGTAGTTGTTTCATAATATGCCGCCGTTGATTTTATTATCGGACACGAGGTCCGCTAACAGACAACGCGCAGCCGCCGGCCAAACCGGCTCACACTCCGGCGCAGGAGATCTTACTTCAGCGCCATCCGCTGGGGCTCCCCTACGCTGACCACCGTGGTCAGCTTGCGCGCACGCGCAAAATCATCTCTCAACTTCGCCGTGATCTTCTCCGCCACGTCGGTACTGGCGCCGCGAAATTTCGCGCCCAGACTCTCCTGCGTGGTGGCCCAGATCACGTCGCCATCCTTGTTCACCAGACGGACGGCCGCCACGGCTTCGTGCCGCCGGTCGGTGGAATGTTCGCTCTCGCTCTCGCCGACCCCGAAACCCGCATAGGCGCCGCGCGAGGCAGTGGTACCGCGCCCGACTCCGGCATTCGACCTTGCGTTGATACTCTCCGAGGAGCTGTGCACTTCCGTGAAGACCAGGTCTTCCGCCGCTCCCTTCAGCGTTGCGTCGGCGCGCTCCGGATTCTCCGTGAGCACGAAGAGCTTGCTGCTCTCCAGGCTGCTCAACAGGATGTCGCGCATCTGGGCGGCGGTTTCCCCGCCCGTCAGGTGATCCACATACACCCGCCGGATCTGCAATAACTGCTTCAACGAATTCTCTTCGATCGCTGCGGATGAAGAAGGAAGGTCCGCTGCCAGCGCGGACATCCCAAGGCCGGCTACAAGAACTGGAATCCAGTTCATCCCTTTCCCGCCTTTCTTGCTTCACTGTCCTGGAACTCCACGCGGCGCCCCGTTCTGGCCTCAAGGCTCGCCAGGACGGACCGAATATCGCCCTTTTCAACGCGGAGCACCAGTGCCTGCTGCTTCCCGGCGTCGTCTACATAGCCGATGGTCACAAAGTGTTTACGCGATTTGCTGAGCAGCAGTAATGGTGAAATCAGCACTGCCTCCGCATACCTGCGGCTAACCGTCTGCCCATATTCCACTGTGTTGATTTTCCGGTACGCGATTTCGAACGCCGACTTGCCCTGGTGGACAATCAGCGTTTCGTCATGGGTCAGATCCAGTTGAAGCTTCGCCTTGCCGGCTAGTTCCGACTGGGTCCCACCTACGAATTGCACTTTGACTCCTGGCTTAACGGCCAGCAACGGGAGCGTCAGCAGGAAAAATCCGGCCGCAACCCAAAATTTGCAGTGCACGCGGTTGCTTTATATTACGTGACAAATCATACCTAATCAACCGAAATAAGCAGGGATTTTCTTATGTCGAAAAGGAATTTCGCCCACCTCGCGTAGGTAAAACACCCTATATCAATGAATTAGCAGCACTTTGCGCGCGCGTATTTTTCTTTCATTCGCTGCTCGGAAAACTTTCGCCACTCCACGCCGGAGTGCGTCGCGCCGTGGGCCTCCAGATGCCGCCGATACGCATTCTCGTCGCCCAGTTCGCGCAACAACGCCATGAGCAGCCTCGCGAAGCGCCTCATAACTCCTCCGCCTGGAGCCGTGACACCACGAACGGCGCCTCATGGACCTGCCGTTCCCCGCCGTTCAGGATCCCCAGCCAGATGCGCACCGAATCCAGCAGGATGACCGCCACCAGTACCATGAAGACCCCGCAGATGGCCGCATCCAGCCGCGCATTGAAGATCAGCGCCTGGGTGGCGGCTGAACTCGCCACAGTCCCGGCGCGGATCGCCGCCTCCATTTTGTCCGCCTGCGCCAGGAATCCGATCGCCGGGACGGGCGAGAAGATCTTTTGCCAGGCCGCGGTAAATGTGGCGCTCAAGAGCCACGCCAGCGGCACGCAGGTAATCCACATGTATTTCGCGCCGTGCATTTTCAAGAGGATCGTGGTGGCCACGCAGAGCGCAATGGATGCCAGCAGCTGATTGGAAATCCCGAACAGCGGCCACAAGGAGTTGATCCCGCCCAGAGGATCCCGCACGCCCTGCACCAGGAAATACCCCCACGCCGCGACCACGGCCGCCGAGGTTGCGATGACGCCGGGCATCCAACTGGTGCGCCCAAGCGCCGGCACGATATGGCCCAGCAGGTCCTGGAGCATGAAGCGGCCTACGCGGGTGCCGGCGTCGATAATCGTCAGGATGAAGAGCGCCTCGAACATGATGGCGAAGTGGTACCAGAAGCCGATCACGGCCTGGCCTCCGCCCGAACTGGCGAAGATGTGCGCCATGCCGAGCGCCAGGGAGGGCGCGCCTCCGGTCCGCGAGAACAGGGTCTGCTCGCCGACGTCCTTTGCCAGGGTGGTCATATCGGCGACCGTTACGGGGAAGCCCCACGCCGAGATGGTCGCCACCGCGGCGGCCGGGGTCGCGCCCACGATTCCCGCCGGCGAATTGACGGCGAAGTAGACTCCGGGCTGGAGTACGCAGGCCGCGATCATCGCCATGATGGCCACGAAGCTTTCCAGCAGCATGCTGCCATAGCCCACCGGCCACGCATGGGTCTCCTTGGCGATCATCTTCGGGGTGGTCCCCGAGGAGATCAGCGCATGGAAGCCGGAAATCGCGCCGCACGCGATCGTGATGAAGCAGAAGGGGAAGATCTTGCCCGCGAAAATCGGGCCCGTGCCATCTGTGAAGCGCGTGAACGCCGGCAATTGCAACTCGGGCCGCACGAAGAGAATCCCGACGGCCAACATCAGAACAACGCCGAGTTTTACGAACGTGCTCAGGTAATCGCGAGGCGCCAGAAGGAGCCACACGGGGAGGGCGCTGGCCAGAAATCCGTAGAGGATGATGCCGATCGCGAGGGTCATTGCGGTGAGCGTGAACATGGGCGCCAGGCTGGCGGATTCGGCGACGCTGCGTCCGGCGAAAATGCTCGCCATCACCAGTACGAAACCGATCGCCGAGCACTCGAGTACTTTGCCGGGGCGCCAGTAGCGTAAATACAGCCCCATCAGCACCGCGATCGGCATGGTCGCAGCGATCGTGAAGGCGCCCCAGGGGCTTCCTTTGAGCGCATTTACCACTACCAGGCCGACTACCGCCAGGAGAATCACCATGATCAGAAGCACCGTGACGAGGGCGATGAAGCCGCATACCTTGCCGATCTCTTCCTTGGCCATTTGACCGAGCGATTTCCCGTCACGGCGCATGGACGCGAAGAGGATCACGAAATCCTGCACCGCCCCGCCCAGGCATGCGCCGATGATGATCCACAGCGTCCCCGGGAGATACCCGAATTGCGCCGCCAGCACGGGGCCCACCAGCGGACCGGGTCCCGCGATGGCCGCGAAATGATGTCCGAAGACGATCCATTTATTGGTCGGTTCGAAATCGTGGCCGTTGCGTAGACGCTCCGCGGGTGTAGCGCGCCGATCGTCCAACGCCATCACCTTCGCGGCGATGAATTTGGCGTAGAAGCGGTACGCGAAGGCGTAGCTGCAGGCTGCCGCCACCACCAGCCAAATGCTGTTGATATGCTCTCCGCGGTGCAGCGCGATGCCGCCCAATCCGATACCCGCCGCGCATGCCACCGCGCTCCAAATGAGGTAGCCCAAAATTCTCATCACCCTGGAGTCTACTAAATTTGAATGCCCGCGCAGCTTTTGAAACTGATTCGACCTTTCTCTCATCGAATTGCTTAGAAGCATCGTCAGGAGGCGAAAGACCATGCTGAAGAGTATTTACCGCGAAGCCGCCGAACAGTGGTGCCACTTCGCGCACTCCGAACCAATGTGGCCGGTCAATGGCGAATACCGCTGCCCCACCTGCCATCGCACTTATCCGGTACCGTGGGCCAATACCCCATCGAACGTTGCACTCCGCATGCCGGTGGGCCAGGCGACTCATCGGCCACACCTCGATCATCCTAAGGCTGCGTAGGGCGGGCTAGCGCGCTCACTTCGCTCCCTAACGGTCGCGGCTCTGATTGGGGCTCACGTAGTGAGCGGCGGTCAGCGCAAGTAAGGGTCGCACAACTGGCTTAGCGTTACTCGCCCTACGGCTTGGGACGTGCGCAACAGCCGTAGGAAGACCTGCGCGGTCAGAAAGGCATCTCCGCCGGCCGTGTGCCGATCGTGCATCGCCACGCCGAACATTTCGCACAAGCCGTCCAGCGTGAAACCTTGCGCCATCGGTTTCCCCTCGAAGGCGCCGGCATCATTCAAATGCAGCGTCAGGTCCATCGTGTCCAACCCGCGATTCCGCAGCGTGCCGCCGAAGTGACGCTCGCACGCGCAATTCAGCGCCTGAATATCGTGGCCGATGTGATGCCCAACGATCACTCCGTCGCGCAGGTACTCCAGGAATTCGGCGATCGCCTCCTTCTCATCCATTCCGCCCGACGCCTCGTCTCGCGTGATCCCGTGGACTGTCACCGATGAGTTGTTGTACGCGAGCTTGAGCATGGTTTCGTACGCGTCGTCCAGAAGGATCTCGCCATCGAATACCGCCAGCGCGCCGATGGTGATGATCTTGTCGCGCCGCGGGTCGAGGCCCGTGGTCTCGGTGTCGAGCACCACGAAGCGGACCTGCGACGCCGGCGTGTCGTCCTGCCACGTGTGCTCGAACGCCGCCAGATAGCGCTCCATCGTCATTCGACCGGCACCAGCGTATTGACCGTGAATTCGAGGAAGCGTTCGATCGATACCAGGGCCGTCTTCAGCAGCTTCTGGTCGAATTTCCCCAGCATCGCGCAATCGATGCGCGACCTGCCCGCGAGCGTCTGGTAATAGACGCCGATGCGGAACGCGTCGGCCGCCAGTTGCATGGCCACCGCGCCGTCGGGAAAATTGGCCGTCGCCATTTCCAGCCGCTCGAGCGTACCCACTGGAGTGAGTTGCCGCCGCGAGAGCGCCAGCACCCGCGCGGCGTCGCTGAGTGGCGCGATCACCGCCTCGCCGATATCGAAGCTCTCGCGCTGCGCCCCGTCGATTTCCATCACCAGCCCTTCGAAGAACGCGAGCGGCGGCACGTGGCCCATGGTATCGATCGCGAGGAGAGCAATGGCAGCTTCGCACTCGCCCAACTCGCTCGCCACATGCCGCTCTAACTGCTGGAGCATCGCGGCATCGCCGCTCAACAATCGGAAATCGAAGAAGCCCCGCCGCGCATATAGATTGTGAAACAACGGATTGCGAACGGTCTCGCTGTAGAAACGTTGCCACTCTCTCAACGGCATGCTTGGACGCGCACCCTCGGGCCACTCCAGGCCCGCGCCCTGCAGTCCCAGGGCGTGCAGCCGGCTGGCCGCTTCTCCGGCCAGGGCAGCGAAATAGACGCTATCCTCAGGCGCGAAATCGGCGTGGCCATCGTCGTGGATCGCCGCCAGCGCGGGCAGTTCCCAGCCGGCGGCATCGCCGCGCGCCGCGCCGCCGAACATCATCCAGCAGTAGGGCGCCCGAGGCGGGGCGATACCCGCCGCCCTGACGTCCGCGGCCGCCAGACGCAAGCACGCCTCCACCACGGCCGACTGCACTTCTGCCCCGATGGCCCGGCAATCGTCGATATCCCGCAGTTGCGCCACCGCCGCCCGCACCATCCTGGCCGCCAGGGCCAGCAGCGGCCCGATCTCCGCGACCGATGTGGCGCAGCGTATGCCTTCCACCACGCCGGGCGCATCCTGTCCGCAGAACATCGCCAGGTCGCGCGCCGTCAGCACCGCGCCATCCTCCATCGCCACTGCGTCGGACCGCGCCCGCAGCATCGCGCGCACCGCGCGTCGCGTGTCCGCGGGACCGGCCATCGGGGGCAGCCCGGCAGGGTCCCGCCGCCCACGCCGCGCCCGTAAGAACTCCATGGGAGGCGCCGGCGCGTCCAGCCACGAGGTGCGGCTGAAACCGAGCGCACCGCTTACCGAAAAGTGCGCGGCCAGAAAGCGCCGCATCGCCGGATAGCGCGCCACCATGGCTTCCATCACATTAGCCGCGACGCCATACAGTATGACGTCGGACGCTGTGCGCGCCGCGTACCGGCAGCGTCCGTCGCCCTCGAACCGCTCCAGCCCCAGCAGATCGCCCTCGCCCAGCACGTCGCGCAGACGCTCGCCGCCGCCCGACTGCTCCAGCAATTCCACCCGCCCCTGCTGTATCGTCCAGACGAATGCGCCCTTGGGATCGCCCTGCCAGTACACGTACTCATCGCTCTCGTGGAACTTCACTTTCCCGCTGCCTGCCAACTCAAGCAGGTCTTGCTCCTCCAGGCCGTCGAAGGGCGCGTGACGGCGCAGGAAATCGGCTACGCGCTGTCGGATGACGGATGTCTTCATAGGGAAAATTCCGGTGAGGTACTCGCGCGGACGGACGGGGCGCAGGCAGCGGCGTGGCTGTTCCAGCTAGCATACCAACTAGTGGCCCGGGATAACTCCGCTGACTCTCTTCGAAATAGCTTGCCGCACCGCGTAACTTGGGATATTCTTCCTACCTGACCCGCGCTGGAAGTGGCTGAGGCCGTTTTTATGCTCACTCGCATCATCGCCGCTATCTGCAGTGCGTTAGTGACTTCTGTCGCATCGGCGCAGGACTGGCCCGACCGGTTCGAGGTAAAGTTGGCCATGCGCAAAGGCGCGGCCGCCTGCGACCGGGACTCCGCCGTACTCATCCTGACTCCGGAATACCGCGCCGCGCTCCGGCCCGGCCTGACTGATCAGGAACTCAATAAGTCCTTTTGCGATTCCATAGACGAATTCTTCGCAAAGCCCGGACGCAAGCCTTACCTCTTTGCCCTCACCGACGACCAAGCGAAAGCAGAGAGGGCCGGCACGCTGAGAGATTCCGATGTGGACAAATTGCGGACGACGGACTCCTGGCGCGATGTCCTCGTCTTCAATAACTTCATCGAAGATCCGAAGCCGTTCCGAGACGAAATCACCCGTATCTTAGAGCAGAGCCCTTTCCTGGAGTATTTCTTCCCCGATAACAACGCGTTTCACCTGCACCCGTTCCAGTTCCGCGTCCGCCCGCCCCTCGATCTGAACAGGACCACCCTGGGAGGTTTTGCACCGCTGTTATCTCCCTCGCGCCTTCGCCAGTTGCTCGAGCCCGTTGATCGGCGGCCCGCCGACATCGGCCTCGTGAAAGCCAGGATCGCCGCCTTTTACCGCCTCACCGAAGTCCCGCCGTGGGTTACAGTCGCTCTCGATCAGGATCCGCCCGAGATCGCCGTCTATGAGGCGCAGCGGGTAGCTCGCTTGCAGATTCCCCTGGAGGTAACCACCTGCTCCCAGGCCACTCGCATTGTGTACGAGACGACCCCTTCGCATATGGTGGCGGCCTTTCGGAGGAAATGCGAGGACTGGATGGCAGGAAAGTGGCCGCCTCCCGACCCGGAGGCTCCAACCCAGCCGCCGGATCGCCACGAGCTCGATCTTCGGAAGTTGTGGCAAACCGCCGGCGGGCGTACCGGAGAAGAGCGCCTGCCAGTCTTCGATCCGGCGGAGTTTCAGGAACAGAAGACCCGGCTCGAAACGCTTGGTTTTCAGGTTGCAACGCTGTTCGCCGAAGAATCGCGTCAACTCCTCGACTTCGTGATCACCAGGTTGACCGCAGCCGTTCCGGCCGCGGCTCCGCCAGCCTCGGACCCTGCTGCGCCATCCAGCACTCCTTCAGCGGCGAACCCTGCGGCCGCGCCGGCTGCTCCCTCCGGATCAAATGTTTCCGCAGCGTCAAAAAAGCCGTTCAACCCCGCGACTCCGCTCGCGATCGCTCCGCGCAAGAGGAACCGCGTTTACTTTGGCGTCAGTTACCGGCCGGAGCAGGGAGTTCGAAGCTTCGGAGGGTACCAGAGGCGGAACCTTTTCGGTCCGGGAATGTTAGACGTGAGCGCCGGAGTGCAAGGAGAAGCCACGGCCAAGGGAAGTTATACCCGGGATCTGGGACTGGTCTTCGGCAAACTCCTCACCGTCACCGGCGAAGGAACGTCCGATTTTCAAAATCAGCGCATCCTGGACGGTGTCCTCACGGATGAACGGCGAACCGGCGGAGGTGCTCGCGCCGCCCTCGAACTCGTGCGCAACGCGGACGGTCATCACCTATCCGCCGAAGCAGCCGTCCGGCGGGAGACCGTCCGGCTGAAACGCGCGGACCAGGAGGCCGAACTCTTCGACACTGCGAGCGAGTACAGCCAGTTCGCGCCGGTCGAG
>JBDTPR010000124.1:0-12738 GCA_039932635.1 Candidatus Solibacter sp. | reverse complement strand
GCGAATTTCTTTTCCTGGTGCCCTCGGGCGTCATCGCATCGACTTTGAATCCGCGCGCCACCGCGGCCGTGGTCGCCGATCTGGCGCGCCGCTCCGGCAGCCAGCGAGTCTCCGACGGGGTGATGGAGTACGCGCGCTACGAAACGCCGCTCTCCGATATCACTGGGCGTCCGGTTGGCACCATCTGCATCCTGCGCTCTTTCGAAGGTGCGCAACACCGGATCGCCGGCCTCTATACCAACATCATCCTGCTCTGGCTCGGCGCGATGACCGTCGGCTTCATCCTGACCTACCTGCTGGCGCGGCGCATCGTCGAACCGGTGGAGCAGTTGGATCGCGCCGCCGCGCAGGTCGCCCGCCAGAATTACGCCATTGAAGTCCCGGTGCGCGGCGAAGACGAATTGGGCCGCCTCGCGCGGACCTTCAATACGATGTGCGCCAGCATTCGCCAGGCGCGCCAGGATCTGATCCGCCAGGAGCGCATCTCGACCATCGGCCGCCTCTCGGGATCGATCGTTCACGATCTTCGCAATCCCCTGGCTGCCATCTACGGCGGCGCCGAAATGCTGGTGGATGCCGATCTTCCGCCCGCCCACGTCAAGCGCCTCGCGGGCAATATTTACCGCGCCTCGCGCCGCATGCAGGAATTGCTCCAGGATCTGCTCAACGTGTCCCGCGGCAAGACTAGCGCGCCGGAGATCTGCCGCCTACGCGAAGTCGCCGCTGCTGCCTGCGAATTGCACGCGGGCGCCGCCGAGCAGCAGGGCGTCACGCTGGCGCTTGAGATCTCCGCCGAAATCGAAGTCCCGCTGGAACGCAGCCGCGTCGAGCGGACCTTTGCCAATTTGATTGGCAACGCGCTGGAAGCCATCAACGGACCCGGCGAAGTCCATCTAACCGCCGAGGTCGTAGACGGCGCCGCCATCGTGCATGTCGAGGATACCGGACCCGGCATTGCGCAGGAGATCCGCGCCCAATTGTTCCAACCCTTCGTTAGTGCCGGCAAGCGCAACGGCCTCGGTCTCGGCCTCGCGCTGTCGCGGCAGACGGTGCTGGATCATGGCGGCGACATGTGGGTGGAATCTCCGCCCGGCCGCGGCGCCCGCTTCAGCCTGCGACTCCCCGGAGCACACCTTGTCCACGCCCCGGGAGCAGGCAGCACGATCACCGTGGAATCCTAGGCAAACGTCTCGCGCAATACGATGGCGGGGTGTTTGCATTTGGCCTAAGCGGAGGATATTGCGATGAGAACCGCATTAGGTATGTGGCTGTTGGGTGTGCCGGTAGGCTTGATTGTGATCGTGATGTTGTTCAGGTCCTGCTAGGTCCCCACCGAAATACGCGTCGGCACTTCGATACGTTAAAATGAAAGCCTCGGACCCGTGGCGCCCTGTGGCCCGGATTGCGGGCGCGTAGCTCAGGTGGATAGAGCATCAGCCTTCTAAGCTGAGGGTCGCTGGTTCGAGTCCAGCCGCGCCTACCAAGATTTCAGGGCTCAAGGGCTTCGCTACGACGCCGCCCTTATGGTGCGTCTCACGGTCTCGATCACGGCGGCAGGATCGAGACCAGCAGCTGCCTGGTCTGAAAGTTTCGTTCCAGGATCTCTAGGCGCGGAATTCATGAACAAGGTCAATGACTCGGACCAAACCCTAAGAATGCTGTCGACGACAAAAGAAGCCGCCGCACGTGAGCGGCAACTAATCAAATCGAGATCGTTGGATGGCGCGCCTGTCAATACGTCGCGCCTCTCGAAGGTGACGCACGCCTTCAGATCCGCCTTGACCGACAGGTGTTGTCCCGCCTCCGAAAAATATTGGCCCCTGATCTCCGCATCCATCTCCTTGAAGGCGGTCAACCGGTAAACGCCTTTCGCAGCCATTTCCAGCGCTTCGGGGTTCAAGTCGGTTCCGGTAATCAGGATCGGATGCTGCCGGCGCGATGCGGCGAGAATTTCAAATAGTACCAGGGCCAGCGTGTAGCACTCTTCGCTGGCGGCGCAGCCCGGCGCTCATACGCGGATTGGCTGTCCTTCGGCCTTGAGGAGCAACAGGTCTGCGAGCCAGCGCTCCAGCACCCGGAACGATTCCCGGTCCCGAAAGAACGAGGAGACGGAAACCAGAAACAGATGCTGCAGAACTTTCAACTCACCTGGATCTCGACCGATCACGACTTGGTATTCCTCCGCCGAGCCTGTACCAAGTGTGGACTTCCGCTTCTCCAGGCGGCGGAGCAGAGTTTCCTCTTTATAGCTGGAAAAATCGATGCCGGCGGCGTCGAAAACCTGCCGCAGTCAGGAGGGCGAGTTCCTGATTCTGCGCCTCGGTGATGGTGGACTCGCTTGGCCCTGCGCGCTCCTGGAGAGCAGGCGAACCGGAAAGCGGTTTCTGGTCCGGCGAAGGTGACGGAGCCCCCGGAAACAGCTTGGCAAGGGTTTCTCCGATCTGATCCACCGGCAGTACGCGGTCGATGAGCCTGGCCGCAATCGCGGCGGAAGGCATGCCGTTGAACTTCGCCTCGGCCGGATCTTGCGCCAACGTCAGCCCGCCACCGGACTTAATTGCCCTGCAACCGGTGGTTCCGTCCGATCCAGCCCCTGAGAGGACGATCCCGATCGCGTTTTCTCGCTGTGTTTCGGCGATCGATTGGAAGAGTACGTTGACCGACGGGGTCGAGATGTTTGCGGGGCGAAGGGTCGGAGAGTTCCAGGAAACCCTCGCGGACGCGCCCGTCTTTGCCGGAGGGTATCAAGTAGACGGTGTCGGCTTGGAGACGCATGTGACGGCGGCCCAAAACGACGGGTAAGGCCGATTCACGGCCGATCAGGCGCGCTACCAGATCGCTCTGGCCATTGTGCATCATATGCTGCGCCACGACATAGGCGATTCGGCCGGTCCGGCGGGTTCGGGCGAACATCGGCAGCATTGCTTCCAAGCCTCCGGCCGAGGCGCCGACACCGGCGGGCAACGGGGCAGTCGCGACTCCTTTTTGAATTACGCGGGATGAGGGGATCGCCGTCGACATTTGCGTGGATCCCTAATGACGATTCGGCACACCAAGCCGGGGTGTTGATGTCCGGAGCGTCCGTCCCGGTGTATTATTTGTCTGACCTGTAGCACTCGCGGAATCAGGATACTGGCGCCGCGTTGCTTGTCGCGTTACTTGAAGAAGCCGTTTTTCAGCAGCTCTTCGGCCACTAACCGGCTGAACCGGTCGGCGCTTTCGGGATTCAGGTGGGAACCATCCGGACAGACAAAGTGTCCGTCCATTTCGGCGAAGTCGAGAGTCACCAGGCCGGCCGCCCGCAGGCCGCCGATCTGCCGCGGAAGCTCAGGGAACACCTTCTCTTCGTGGACTCGCAACACTCCATCCACCGGCATACGGACAAACGCCACGTCGCCCCCGCGGCTCCGAATCCTGTCGACGAATGTGCGCACCTGCCGCAGCGTGCGAGCAGAGTCCGCTCCCTTGATCCGCGCGGCCGATTCGTCCGTCCCGCGTAACCAGCCTTCGATCAGAACCTGATTGATCTTGGGCCCCAGGTCGTGGAATACCACGGAGCGGTCCGGCCGTTCGGGATCGGGAATGGGCTTGTGCTGCACGATGCGCGGCAGTTCCGTGAAAAGGTTGTAACTGAAAAAGCTGAAGTGCTCGCGAAAATGCTCGCCCAGCCACGTCTCCAGATACGCGCCGCTTACCTGCGGACGCGTATATGCCAATGCCTCCGGTTGCTTGGCCGCGGGATTAAACTCCGCCCACTGTGCCGGATTGATTTCGCAGATCGCCATGCCTACGAAGTTCGCGTCATTCGCCAGATCCGCCAGGACAGGAATGGCGCCATTCCCGAGGATCCCGAGTTGGATGAAATGCTTCCCGGGTAGTACCTGGAGCAAGGACTTGGCACTCAGCCCATACCGCACGCGGGACGAACCGATCAGCGCCACTGCCGCACGGTCCCCGTCGGCCGCTTTGCGCAACGCTGCGAAATGAAGGTAATCGCTCTTGCCCGGCATGTACCCGAGTGAGCGCCAAAACACCTCAGCGACGAGCAGGCCGAGAGCGACAAAAATCACCGCCTTCACCACGAACTTCGGCCATTCCGCGCGGTGCTCGGCCGCGTTATGGTCGGCAGCCGTCTCTGTCAGTGTCCTCATAGGTCGGCCCTAAAACTGAAAGTAGATGAAATCCCGTGAATGGAATTCGCCGAACAGCAGAATGACGGAGAGTGCCGCCGTGTACGCCGCCCAACGCAGCCACGAGGGCTGGCAGGAGATCAGTTCACGCACCGGGTAGTTCTCGCGCACCAATTGCATGCACACGGAGAACGCTACCAGGAACAGCGCGAAGGCCAGGGGCGCGGCGCCCACGTCGGTCACAATCTGGTCGGCGCGTAGAGGCAACAGCCGCTTGAAAATCGTAATCGCTTCGCCCACCGAGCTTGCACGGAAAAACACCCAGGTGCTGCACACCAGGACGAATGTCGCCAGTCGTCGGACCAACACGGGAAGCCGGCCGGCGCCGTCCCTGCTGCCGCCGCGCATTCCCGTCATCACCACGAAGACACCGTTGAGCGCTCCCCAGATCACGAACTTCCAATCGGCGCCATGCCACAGTCCGCTGACCGCGAACACAATCAGCACATTCACAATGTGGCGCGCCGGGCCCTTGCGATTCCCGCCCAGCGGCAGATAGACATAATCGCGAAACCAGGTGGACAACGAGATGTGCCACCGCTTCCAGAATTCGGCCACGGAGCACGCCAGATAGGGCTGGCGGAAGTTAGTCATCAGCTTGAAGCCGAGCACCTGCGCCGTGCCGATCGCAACGTCGGAGTAGCCTGCAAAATCGCAGAATATCTGGAAGGCGAAAAGCACGGTCCCGAACGCCAGCGTCAAGCCCCCGAACTCGTTCGGATGGGAGTAGATCTTATCGACAATCGCGGCCAGCCGGTCGGCGATTACCATCTTCTGGAAAAGTCCCCAGAAGATGAGCTGCATCCCGCGCGATACCTGAACATAGTTGAAATAGTGGACCTCGCGAAACTGGTGCAAAAGATTCTGCGGCCGCTCGATAGGGCCCGCCACCAGTTGCGGAAAGAACAAAACATAAAGCGCGAAGATGCCGAGATTGCGCTCCGGGCTCTGATTGCCGCGGTACACCTCAATCGTGTAGCTCATGGATTGGAAGGTGTGAAACGAAAGGCCGATGGGCAGGACAATCGCGAGCGCTGGAATGGACCATTCGTAGCCCGCAATCCGCCCCACTTCCAGGAGGTTCCAGCGGATGAAGGCGAAGTACTTGAAGAATGCCAGGATGCCCACGTTCGCCGCGATGCTCAAAATCAGCCAGAGCCGCCTCCTGGTGCCCGAAGAGGTCGAGATCACGATGCCCGCGGCGTAGTCCACCAGAATCGTGACCGCCAGAATGGCGATGTAGTAGGGCACGAACGCCATGTAAAAATAGGCGCTGAGGATGAGCAGCCAGAACCACCGAAACTGATGCGGCAGCAAGTAGTATCCGGCTACCGCGACGGGGAAAAAGAGGAGGACAAAATGGAGCGAATTAAAAAGCATTACGGAGTTCGGAACCTGCCCCTCGATTGGATCAACGTGATGGGATCACCGAGAACAAACCTCTATACGCAAGGGTAGTTTAACATTCATCCTGCCGCTGGCTTGTACTAACGCCGTTGGTCAGTAAGGTTGCCTTAACTCGCGTTAACCGTGGCTCTAGCGCAGCGTTGACGCCCGCACCACCAATTGCGGTTCCAGCAGCACCGTCCTGGCGCGCGCCGACGCCCCGTTCTCCAGCAGCGCCATCGCCAGGTGCGCCGTACGCTCTCCGATGCTGTCGCTCTGCTGGTCGACGCTGGTCAGCGGAATGCGCAGGAAGTCCGAGTACGCCACATTGCCACAGCCGGCGATTGCCACATCCTGCGGCACCCGCTTGCCCGCTTCCAGTACGGCCTTCATCGCGCCCATCGCCGTCGGATCGTTGAAGCAGAAGACGCCGTCTGGCGGCGTGTCCAGCGCCAGCAGGCGTCGCATTGCCCGATAGCCGTTGGCATCGCCCGCATCGTCGCCGTGGTCGCGCATCTCCATCAACTCCGGCGCCGCCGTCAGTCTACGATCCGCCAGCGCGCGAAGATAGCCGTCCCGCCTGCCCAACGCCGTGCTGACATTCGGCCCGCCGATATGCGCGATCCTGCGGCAGCCCACATCGATCAGATGCGACGTCGCCAGCGCGCCCACCGTGGCATCGTCCACGCCTACGAAATTCGCCGCCAGCCCCTCGAATCTGCGATCGATCAGCACGTACGGTACTTTCATCTCCGTCAGCCGCTGAAACGGCTCCAGGCTCGCCTGCGCCGACGCCACGATCAACACGTCCACGCGCCGCGCCAGCAGCAGTTCGATCTCCTGCTGTTCCAACTCCGGATCGTCCTCCGACGAGGAGAGTACCAGGCTGTACCCCTTCTTGCGCAGCCCCTGCGACAGCCCCTTGGCCACCTGCCCGAAGAACGGGTGCACCAGGTCCGGCACTACCAGGCCCGCAATGTAACTCCGCCCCGTCACCAGCGCGCGCGCCGCCAGGTTGGGCCGGTAGTTCAGTTCCTTCATCCGCTTGAGCACGCGCTGCCGCGTCTCATGGCTGATGTCCGGGTGATCGCGCAGCACCTTGGAGATCGTGACTACCGAGAGGTTTAGATCTTTGGCAATGTCTTTAAGGCGTGCCGGCATGGGGGGTCGCGCCTTTATTCTATCCTCATCGCAGACTTATCGCGCCGTCGGCGGTTCCTGATCCGTCGGAATCCCTGCCACGTGACGGAAAAAGGCTACCGAGCGGTTAATCCAACTCGCTTCGTGCCCTACCGTCAAGCTGCTCGCGCCCTTCCCCGTCCGCGCCATGCTGTAGTAGCGCCACACGCCCTCGCTCTCGCGATCCAGATAGTAAATGCTTTGCATCTCCCCGGGGTGAAATAGCGGGAGCAGCAGGTAGCGCATCAACGACACGTTGGCCACATCGAACACCAGCCGCTCGGCCGTCGCCTCCACAATTCGCAGGCGGAAGATTGCCTTCCCCGACAAGTTATCCGCCTGCTGAAAGTACAGCACCGCGCCGGGCTTCAACTCCTCCAGCGTGAAATCTCCCCGCCGTTGGCGTCCCTGAATGTTCCTCACCGCGTAGGCTTCCGGGAATAGCACCTGCCACTTTTTGTGCGTGGTGGACCAGTAGCGCATGCCCGCGAGCGACGATACCGCGCCGCTTTGCAGCAGCAGCCCTTCCATGCCCCCGGCGTACCGGAAGCGCGCCGCCGTGGTCACCAGTGTCGAAAAGCCGGCGCCAGTCCAACCCGTGCAGACCGGGGGGCGCCACTCCGGCCCCAGTTCCTTCTCGCTCCAGAATTTCACCGCGGGCGATTCGCCGAGGCTCGCATATTCCGGCACCGGCGCCATCCCGCCGCACGGAGGCTGCGGTCCCGATTCCGCGACTCCGCAAACTTGCCACAGCAACGCGAACCCGCAGATTATCAATGAGCGCACTTGTCCGATTTTACAGGCAACCCGCGGGCCGCGTCTGTACGACGCGCCCCTACTGCCGCTCGTGACAGAAATTGCAGGCCACACTCGCCTGCTTACCCGCGTGGCAGTCCATGCACGTGCCCATATTCAGGGTCACTTCCTTGTACAGGGCATCGCGCTCCGCCACCTTGCCGTGGCAATCCTCACACGTATTCTTAGCTTCCAGGTGCGCGCGGTGGCTGAAGTTCACGAACGCCGGAATTTCGTAAATCCGCACCCACGGCACCGGCTTGTTCTGCTCCGCATATTGCGCCAGCTTCTGAATCGCCGGCGCATCCGACTTGATCGCCGAGTGGCATTGCATGCACGCCTTTGCCGCCACGAACGTCATGCTCTCGCCCGGGTCCGGACTCGGGTGACACATCTTGCACTGCAGTTTTAGCGTGCCCGCATGCGCCTTGTGGCTGAACGGCAGGGGCTGCGTCGGCGCGTCGGCCGCCCACATCGCCCACACCGCCAGCGTCACAACGCCCGCCGCCATCAATCTCCGCCCCGCCAGTCTCAGCATCCCACTACCCCTCTACTGCTTCTCGCGAACCTGTACGTACCGCGCCGCCTTGGCGTTCTCTTTGTTCCACTGCGGCGCCACCGCGTTGTTGGCCATATCCAGCACGCCGAGCGCCACCGTCACGTCCACCTTCGCCATATTCTCGTAATCCAGCTTCGGCCATTCGTCGCCCGCCCCATGATAGTCGGGATATACGTAGCTCACCGAGAGCGTGGTCGAAGGGATCCCCGCATCGGCGAACGTCGCGTTGTCGCTGCGGCTGAAGAACGCGTCGCTATTCTTCTCGTGCTTCACCACCTGTACGCCGGTCAGCGCCCCCGCCTTCGCGAAGGTCGCCGCGATATCGCTGTAGTCGAAGCCCGTCAGATTGAACTGCGCGACCTTCGGCCCCTCGCTGTCGTCCGTCCGTCCCAATTGCTCCAGATTGATGTCCGCCACGGTCTTCGCCACCGGGAAGATCGGATGACTGGTATACCACCGCGCGCCCAGCCCACCCGATTCCTCGCCGAACACCGTCATGAAGACGATCGTGCGCTTCGGCTTCTCCTCCAGCGCCGCCAGCGCACTGCCCACCGCGATCACGCTCACCGTACCGCTGGCATCGTCATTCGCGCCATTGAAGATGGCATCGCCTTGCGCATTCGGCCGCATGCCGAGATGGTCGTAGTGTCCCGTCACCACGATGTAAGTGTCCTTCAATTGCGGGTCCGTTCCGCGCAGCACGCCCACTACGTTGCGCAATTTCACCGGCGTCACCACCGGGGCCGCCACGTGCGCGGACACCGCTTCTTCCACCGGACCGGGCTTCGCCGCCGCCACCGCGTCGTGGATCGCCTTGTCCCACACCACCAGAATCGCCACCTTCGGGCCGGGAGCCGTGCCATCGCGCATCGGCACACGAGCGTTTGGATTCGGCGGCTGCGCCGTGCTGCGCACCATCACCACCATCGCCGGTTCCAACTTCGCCGCCAGTGTCACGATGCGGCGCTGCGCCTGGAAGCCCGCCATGCCGCCACCGCCGCCGCCGTCCGGCACTTCCACCAGCAGAACCTTGCCGCGAACCTGTTCGACCGTCAGCGCATCCAGCGCCGCCGCGTCGCTCATCACCACTTTGAACGCGCCTGTGCCCTGCAAATCCGCCGCCACCGCCTCCTGAATCGAGACCGTCCCGTCGCCAGCCTTGGCCGTACCCAGCGTGAACGTCAGCCCCTCGGGATTCGGCTTCACCGTCTGGTATTTGGCATTTTGAAAGTAGTCCTCGTCGCCTGCAGGTTCCAGCCCGGCGCGCCGGAACTGCGCGGCGATGTACTCCGCCGCGAGTTCCAGCCCGCGCGAAGGCGTGCCCCGGCCTTCCAGCGCGTCGGACGCCAGGAACGACACGTCCGCCTTCAGATCGTTGGCGCGAATGTGCGCGCCGATGCGCTCGGTCAGCGTGAGTTGTGCCGGCGTGGGCGGCCCCTGCGCGGCCAGCGTGCCGCAGACAGCCAGAACTGCAGTGAGGGATTTAACAGGAATCACGACCCATCATACCTGAGCATGATACCTGGGAAGCTATAGTGCGCCGCTACTTCACCAGATTGATCACGCCGCGGCATTGCTTCGCGCCGCAGCGGCACGGCACCTGCTCGATGTCCTTATCGAAGCGGTAATCCAGCGTCAATTCCTCGCCCCGCCGGATTGCCCGCTTGCTCATGTAAAGGATGTGCCCCTTGAAGGTCATCGCCCGCAGATTCGGTTCGCAACTGTGATTGATGATCTCCGCCCCGCTCCCGCCGAACGCGCCATCCAGCGTCCAATAGCTGTCCAGCGTAAACAGGTAAGTCACCGGGCCATCGCCGCGCCGCTTCGTCTCCCGCCGGTTGATTCGTTCACCGGTGTACTCAATCACCTTGCGCCGCGGCGGGATCGGCTCCTCCGCATAGACACCGCGGTGATGAATCTTGCTCTCCCGAATCGATAACTTGAATTGCGCGTATTCGGGATTGATTGCAGGCTTCCTGATCAGTTCGGTTCCCATCGTAGTTTCTCAGATTGTAGCCGACCCGCCGCCGCCATTCCACTCTTAACTGAACTTACTCCTTCCAACCGGCGAACTCTGCGATCATTGAGCCAAGCTATGCCGCTCACGTTCACCTACGGCGTCACAATCCTCGCAAGTTCACTGCTGCTGTTCCTGGTACAGCCCATCATGACCAAGGCGATCCTGCCCTGGTTCGGCGGGTCTTCCGGCGTCTGGACCAGCGCCATGCTGTTCTTCCAGGCCTTTCTCCTGCTCGGCTATGCCTACGCGCACTTCACCACCCGCTACCTTTCGCCGCGCCGCCAGATGTGGCTGCACGTCGCGCTGCTCGCCGTCAGCCTGAGCCTCCTGCCGGTGGCCGCCTCGCCCGCCCTAAAGCCCGATTCCTCGTCCCAGCCGATTCCGCGCATCCTCGCTATCCTCGCCCTATCTGTCGGCTTCCCGTATTTCCTGCTCTCCGCCACCGGGCCGCTGCTCCAACGCTGGTACGCCCGCCGCGACGGCTCGGTTTTTCCCTACCGCTTCTTCGCCGTCTCCAACCTCGGTTCCCTCGCCGCGCTCCTGCTTTACCCCTTCGCGATCGAACCGGTAATCAGCGTCCGCCGGCAGCTCGACCTCTGGTCCGCCGCCTACGCCGCCGTCGTCGCGCTGCTCATCTGCGCCGCCTTCCTCGGCTCGCCCCGTTCCGCGCCCGCAGCTGATTCCGAAGCCGCCGCCGATCCCGCACCCGTTGCCCCGCCGCTCGCCGAGCGCCTGCGCTGGATCGCCCTCGCCGCCTGTCCTTCCGCGATGTGGCTCGGAATCGCCACCGAAATCAGCCAAAATGTCGCGCCCATCCCGCTGCTCTGGATCCTCCCACTTGCCATTTACCTCCTCTCCTTCATCCTCACCTTCGACCGCCAGGGCTGGTACCGCCCCCGCGTCTACCGCATCATCCTCCCGCTTGCCTGGATTCTCATGGGCTTCGGAATCTCGCGCCTGTCCATCGTGATCCCGCTGGTCGCCACCATCTCCATCCTCTGCGTCGTCCTCTTCGTTTGCTGCATGTTCTGCCACGGCGAACTCGCCGCGCGTAAGCCAGACCCCTCGCAACTCACCGGCTATTACCTGATGCTCTCGATTGGCGGCGCGCTCGGCGGACTCTTCGTCGCCCTGGCCGCACCCCTGATCTTCGACCGCTACCTCGAACTCCCCATCGCCATCGTGGGCTGCGTCCTGCTGGCCGTGGCGCTGCTGTATCACTTGCCCCGCCGCCGTTTGATGCGCCTCGCCGTCATCTCGCTGCTCGCCTTCGTGGTTGCCGTGCAGGCAGGCAACTACAAGTACGGCGACCGTATGCGCGTGCGCAATTTCTACGGCGCCCTGCACATCACCGATACCGGCGCCGCCCCCAACACCCTGCGTACCCTGCTCAACGGCGCAATCGATCACGGCAGCCAATTCCTCGCGCCCGAAAAGGCGCGCGCCGCCTCCACCTACTACGGACCGCAATCCGGAGCGGCTCTCGCCATCCGCGCCCCCCACACGGGCCCTCGCCGTGTGGGCTTCATCGGGCTGGGCGCCGGTACGCTGGCCGCCTACGGAGAACGCGGCGATATCTATCGCTTCTACGAACTCAACCCCGCCGTCATCGCCCTCGCCAGGACCGAATTCCACTACCTACGCGATTGCCCCTGCGAGATCACCGTGGTCCCCGGTGACGGCCGCCTGGCGCTGGAACGCGAGCCACCGCAAAACTTCGACGTTCTGGTTGTCGACGCCTTCAACGGCGATTCCATACCGGTGCACTTGCTGACGCGTGAGGCCTTCACATCCTACATGCGGCACCTTCGCCCCAGCGGAATTCTCGCCGTCCACGTGACCAATCGCTACCTGGATCTGACTCCGGTGGTGCAGTCCCTCGCCGCCGAACGCCAGTTAGAAACCCGCTTCGTCGTCAACCCGGAGGATCCGGCCGCCAATATCTACTCTGCCGCCTGGGTCCTGGGCACCCAGGACACCGGATTCCTGACCGCTATCGCCCCCAAAACGCAGCCCTTTCCGCCGTCCCATTTGCGGCGCACCTGGACCGACGATTACAGCGCCCTCTTCCAAGTGCTGCGATAGTTTTTTTGTGGGGCAGACTTCAGGCTGCGTACCGACTTCAGCGCGAGCCCCTGCCGTCGGCAGATGGAACAATTGAGAGACCCCTGGGCAGTGCGGTGCAGTGACGGAAGAACCCACGTTGCAGTTAAGGTCCCTCGGTCTAACTGCCTGATTCCAGTAGGGGGTCTCAGATGAGTCGGTGCACCGGCCGAAGGCCGGAGTTCGCTCGCCCCTTAGCCGCCGAAGCGGCGCACCATGCTTGCCCTGCGTTCCTTGCGCAGCGTGGCGAAATCGAAGCGCGCCTGCAGGATCGGCGTGCCGATCACCTCGATCCTCTTCGGATCGCGCGTGCCCAGTCCGGCATCTTCGGCTAAGCGCAGCGTGCTATCGGCGGTTTCGAAGGGCGGTGTGCCGCGGTCGGCCATGGGATCGAAATTCATCAACCCCAGGCAGACGGCGTCGGTGTTGACGGGGTTGAGCCCCGCGACGATGACGCCCGGGTTGACCATGGTGCAGCGTTGGATCCACGGGCCTTCGCCGCCGGC
>JBDTPR010000123.1:0-12751 GCA_039932635.1 Candidatus Solibacter sp. | reverse complement strand
CGCTTCTTCCACATAGAAGGGCACCGTTTTGCGCTGGTACCCGGCCCGCGCGCGCGCCACGAAATCTTCCTCGTTCAGTTCCCTGGTGGCGGCGCGCGCATACGGCTCGGCTTCACTGGCGAAATTCCTGAGCAGCAACTGCGCCGCAATCGTATTGACAGCCTCGCTACGCGCCATGGGCGACGCCCTGGCCACGCGTTTGGCGATCTCCTGCGCCAGTTCCAACGCTTTCACAGACGTCACTCTGCCCGCGGCAGCGTAACCGCGCACGATCATCATCGGCACGCCTCGAGAACTGGGATAGTCGGTGAAGAATTGCAGGATGGCGGCAAACCGGGGCGCCGATTCGGCGATCGCCAGCGCCTTCCTGGAGGCGACCTCGTCGGCCGGGATGATCGGGACAGGCCTGGCGGGAGCCTGCGCGAAGGCCGCGCATACCAGCACTATTGCCAGCAATCCAAGACTCGTCGCACGCGGCATGCCCCAGCATACAACGGGTCGCCTAAGTCAGTTCCCTGCCCCGGGTCTCGGGCAGCAGCAGCATCAGCCCGCCGCCGGCGACGAAGAAGATGGAGGTGAAGGTGAGCGCCGCACCGATGCCATAAGTGTCCGACAGGGCTCCCACAGTCACCGGCGCGAGCGCCGCCAGCGCGCGGCCGAAGTTATAACAGAAGCCTTGCGCCGTCGTCCGCACGGCCGCAGGGAAAAGCTCGGCCGCCATAGCGCCCAGCGCGCTGAAGTAGCCGTGCCCGAAAAATCCCACCAGGGGTCCGATGGCGAGCAGCAGAGCCACGTTCCGTCCCAGCAGGCCATATACCGGCACCAGGATCGCGGTGGAGAAGACGAACGTCAGGAACGCGGCGCGCCGGCCCACGCGGTCGGCGAAGAAGCCGAAGGAGAAGTAGCCGAAAAAGGCGCCGATCTGCAAGGGCACAATCCACGCCGAGGAGCGCAGTACGCTAAGCCCCGCGCCGCCCTTTTCCACGGGAGATGAGAGATACGCCGGCAGCCACGTGAACATGCCCCAATAGCCGAACAACACGCAGGAACACATCGCGGTGAAGAGGAGCACGTGCCGCACCAGGGGCGGTTTGAATAGCACACCGATTGCGCCGCCGAGGCTCCGTTCCTGGCGCTGCCAGCCGGCGGGCTCGGGGATGTTGCGCCGGATCCAAAGCGTGGCCAGCGCGGGCAGGACTCCCGCGAGGAACAGCGCGCGCCAGCCCCATCGCGGCAGCACCACCGCCGCCAGTACCGCGGCCAGCAGGTAGCCGACTGCCCATGCCGATTGCATCAGCCCGATGGCCTTCCCGCGGTGCGCCGCAGGCCAGGTCTCGGCCACCAGGACGCTGCCTGCCGCCCACTCGCCGCCCAGCCCGATGCCCACGATGGCTCGCCAGAAGACCAGTTCGCCGACACTCTGCGCCGTCGCGGTGAAGGCAGTGAATGCCGAGAAGGCGAGGATCGACCACATCAACGAACGCGACCGCCCGTACCGGTCGCTCAACCAGCCGAATAACATCCCGCCCAGGGCCGAGGTGACCAGCGGCGCCGCACCAAGCGCTCCCGCGGCCGCCGAGCTCAGGTGGAATTCGCTGCGGATCGTGGTGAGCGCGAAGGAGTACAGCATGACGTCCATGGCGTCCAGCATCCAGCCCAATTGGGCCGCAAACAGAGTCCGCCACTGCTGCCTGGTGATCTCGCGGTGCCACGCCATAGGTCTTATCACCTTACCCGAAATGGCGATCCCAGGGATTTCCCGGATTGGCCTGAGTTGCTGGTCAAACTGGTCGCCGGAAACGGCGCGCTGCATTCGTGGGCGATGGCGGCCCCCGGATGCCGACAGCGAGCCCTTACCGGGCACCTTTTGTGAGCAGTTCCTCAGTCCAACGTCCTTTATTATTAAGAAGTTCCAATTTATTTTGGTGCGAATTGCCGCACCTTGCCAGTAACATTCCCGGCGCGCGTTGCGCCTACCGTTTGTTACCTTCATGGCACTGAACCGAATTCCCACTCACTTCCTGCGGTTTCTGGCGGTTTGCATGGCCCTAACGGGCCTGATGGCAGCCGAACATCACGGCACTGTCAAATCCGGCGGATTACCTGTCCCCGGCGCCACCGTCATCGCGACGAAAGGCGACGAGAAACGCACCACCACCACCGACGAGACGGGACGCTACTCGTTCCCTGAACTCGCCGATGGCGCGTGGAAGATCGAAGTGGAGATGCTCGGCTTTGCCAAACTCTCCAACGAGGTGGGCATCGCGTACAATGCGCCGGCCGCCGAATGGAGCCTGAAGTTCCTCACGATGAGCGCCATCACGGCTCCTCCCGCCGCGCCGGTAACGTCATCGGCCGCCGCGCCGCCGCCGGCAAAGGCTCCGGAGCCCGGCACGCCGGCGCCAGCCAAAACACCGGCGACTACTGCCGCTGCCCCCAAACCCGCCGCGCCTGCCGCGACTCCGAATGCACGCGGGGCGAACGGCCCACGCGGCGGACAGAACGGTCGTGGCGGACAGACCGCGACGGCCAATGGCGGCCGTCCCTCGCTTCTGGGCGGCTTCCAGCGCGTAGATGTGAATTCCTCCGGCGATGCCGGCGCGGCGCAGGAGAGCAACATCGCTCCGGCCGAAATGTCCGATCTCAGCGCCTCCGCCGATCCCTCGCTGCTGGTTAGCGGCAGCGTCAGCCGGGGCCTCGATATCCCCGGCGGCAACGATTGGTTCGGCGGCGCCGGCGGCCGCGATGGCATGGGCTTTGGCATGGGACCCGGCGGCATGGGCGGCATGGATGGCGGCATGGGCATGAACGGCATGGGCGCTGACGGCGCCAGCACCGGAGCCCAAATCGGCGGACGCGGCGGACCCGGCGGCGGACCTGGCGGCGGACGTGGCGGACCGGGCGGCGCCGCTGGCGGCTTCGGCGGTCGCGGCGGCGGACCGGGTGGTCCTGGCGGCTTCGGCGGACGTGGCGGCGGACCCGGCGGCGGTGGAGCGGGTGGCCGTGGCGGACGCGGCGCAGGGGGTCCTGGAGCGGGACGCGGCGGTCCCATGGGGCGCGCCGGTGTCACGGCCTTCGGTAACGGACGCCGCGATCGCCGTATGCAAGTGAACGGCAACGCTTCCTTCAGCCTCGACAACTCCGCGCTCGATGCGCGCAACTACTCCGTGAACGGACAGGACACCGCCAAACCCGCGTACGCCAAAGGTCGCGGCAGTTTCATGCTGGGCGGACCGCTCAAGATCCCCAAACTGCTCTCCGGAAAGAGCGGCACCTTTACCATCAACTATTCGCTCAACCGCTCGCGGAACGGCGTCACCAACACGCAGACGATGCCCACCCTGCTGGAGCGCACGGGCGACTTCTCGCAATCCATCGGCGCGCAGGGGCCTGTCACCATCTACGATCCTTTGACCCAGAGCCCCTTTCCGGGGAATATCATCCCCACCAATCGGCTCAATACGGCAGCACTGGGACTGCTGAAGTATTACCCGAATCCCAACGCGCCGGGTTACAAACAGAATTATCAGGCCGGTATCACCACGGTCAATAACAGTGACAACCTGAACTCGCGCATCAACCAGACATTGACGCGGAAAGACCGCTTGAACGGCGGTATCGGGTATATGGGCAGCAACAGCACCACGCCCAATATCTTCAACTTCATCGATACCGGCAAAGGGCGCAATGTTACCGCCAACATATCGTGGGGCCATAACTTCAGCACCCGCGTGATCAGTAACCTGCGCTATAACTTCAGCCGCTCGCGCCAGGAAGCCCTGCCGTATTTCGCCTACAAGCAGAACGTCGCCGCCCAACTCGGCATCACGGGCACCTCGCAATCGCCGGAGGACTGGGGACCGCCTACGCTTTCGTTCACCAACTATGCGGGCCTCACCGACGGCAACAGTTCGCTGACCCGCAATCAGACTTCGGGCGTGGGCGAAAGCCTCATCTGGGTGAAGGGCGTTCACAACATGACCTTCGGCGCGGATTACCGCCGGCAGCAGATCAATCGCAACAGCGACCCCAATCCGCGCGGCCAGTTCACCTTTACGGGAGCCAGCACCGCCAATGTGGTCAACGGCATCGCCGCCCCGGGTACCGGCTTCGACTTGGCCAGTTTCCTTCTTGGCAATCAGGACACCAGCGCCCTGCGCTACGGCAATGGCAATCTGTACTTCCGCACCTCCAGCTACGACGTATACATGACCGACGATTGGCGCATCAGCCAGAAGTTCTCCTTGAACTACGGCATTCGCTGGGACTACGGCTCGCCGATCACGGAACTCTACAACCGCCTGGTCAATCTGGATGTAGCGCCCGGATACGCGGCCATTGTCCCCGTGGTTGCCGGACAATCCGGCCCCTATTCCGGCGCCGCTCCGGCCTCGCTGGTCAAGCCCGACAAGAACAACATCTCCCCGCGCCTCGGCTTTGCCTGGCGCCCTCTTAAGAAGGGGACCATGGTTGTTCGCGGCGGTTACGGCACTTACTACAACAGCTCGGTGTATAACACCATCGCCAATAACATGGCGCAACAGCCGCCCTTCGCGCAGACTTTGAGCATCGCCAGTTCGGTGAGCAATCCGCTGACTTTGCAGAACGGTTTCATCATCCCTCCCGGCACCACTTACACCAACACCTACGCCATCGACCCGAACTATCGCATCGGGTATGCGCAGATGTGGCAGATCTCGGTACAGCAGGACCTGGGACACTCGCTGGTCGGCACCGTTACTTATAACGGCACCAAGGGCACCGGCCTGGATCAGACCATCCTGCCCAATTCCGCGCCCTCCGGCGGTCAGCCCAACGGGCTGCCTGCGGGTTACCTCTACGAGCAGGCCAACGGAAATTCGATCTATCACGGCGCCACCGCCCAGATCATGCGCCGCTTCCGGAACGGCGTCTCCGCCAACGCGAGCTACACCTATTCGAAGGCGATCGATAACGCCGTGCAGGCGCAGAACTACCTGGATACTGCGGCCGAACGCGCCATCTCCGCCGGCAATCGCACGCACTCGCTCAACCTGAGCTGGCAGTACAGTTCCGGCGTGGGACGCGGCGGCGGCACACTGGTGGGCGGCTGGAAGGGCGCGCTCCTCAAGGGCTGGACGCTCACCAACAACATCAATGTGGCGAGCGGCACTCCGCTAACACCTACCGTCGGCGGCGTGCGCTCGACAACTACCGGTACCGGTATCACGGGCAGCCTGCGCGCCAACGCCACCGGTCTAGCCGTGACCGACGCTCCCTCGGGACAGCCGTTCAACTACGCCGCTTTCACGATCCCCGTCGCCGGGCAGTGGGGCAACGCCGGACGCAATACGATCACCGGACCGATGCTGTTCGCGCTGAACGGATCTTTGGGCCGCAACTTCCGGATCGCCGAGCGCAAGAGCCTCAGTTTCCGGTTCGAAGCGCAGAACGCCCTCAACCATGTGAGCTTCCGCAGCTTCAATACGACCATCGGCAGTAACAACCTGGGGCTGCTCTCTAATCCAAGCAGCATGCGCGTACTTAACGCGACATTGCGCTTCACGTTCTAAGTGCTTCGAGGGGATATCTAAATTAATGCGCGCCATAACTGCAACACTTCTAAGCGGACTACTTATCGTCTCGGCACAACCTCCGCAGCCTCAGCAGGCGCAGCAGGCCGACCCCCCGACTGCAGCCGCAGTCGCCACCAAAGGCGTCACCAGGTTCGGGGCCACGACGCAACTGGTGGTGGTAGACGTAACGGTAAAAGATAAGAGCGGCAATCCCATCAAGGGACTCAAGCCCAGCGACTTCAACATCACCGAGGACGGCAAGAAGCAGGAAGTGAAGGTCTTCCAGTTCCAGGAACTCGAAGAGACCGCCACGCCGCCTCCGCCCGTGCCCGCAATCAAGGCCACGCCCACCAAGGCGATCGAGGCTGCCTCGACCGCGCCCGGCACGCCCGCCGTCAAATCGGTCACGGCCAATCAGATCGCCCCTTCCAAGAACGGCGAGGTCAAATACAAGGATCGCCGCCTGCTGGTGATGTTCTTCGACATGACCTCGATGCCGGTTCAGGACCAGATCCGCGCGCAGACCGCCGCACAGAAGTTCCTCAAGTCCCAGATGACGGCATCCGACCTGATGGCGGTGATGTCCTTCTCCAGCGAACTCAAGGTCCTGCAGGATTTCACCGACGATCGCGACGCTCTCGCTAAGGTGATCAAGGGCCTGACAGTCGGCGACACGGGCTTCGCCGACGGCTCCACCGGCGGCGACAACGAAGCCGATAACGGCGACGCGTACGTGGCCGACGATACCGAATTCAACATCTTCAACACAGATCGCAAGCTGGCCGCCCTGGAATCCGCCGCCCGCATGCTGGGCGCGCTGCCCGAAAAGAAGGCGCTGGTCTATTTCGCCGGCGGCGTCTCGAAAACCGGCGTGGACAATGAGGCTCAATTGCGCGGCACCATCAACGCCGCCATCCGCAACAACGTCGCCTTCTTCCCGATCGACACACGCGGACTCCAGGCCGCCGCTCCGCTGGGCGACGCCACCAAGGCTTCCCCGGGACGCGGCGGCACGATGAACGGCAGTTCCGCGCGTTCCCAACAGTCCAGCCAGCAGGGTTCGCAGGAGACCCTATTCACGCTCGCGGGAGACACCGGCGGCAAGGCGCTCATCGACAACAACGATCTGGGCCTCGGCATCGTGCAGGCGCAGAAGGAACTTACCAGCTACTACATCCTCGGCTATTACAGCGGCAACGATAAGTTGGACGGCCGCTATCGCCGCATCAAACTCCAGCCCACCGCGGAGTTGTCCGCTAAGATTGGCAAGATCGATTACCGCCAGGGCTACTTTGCGGGTAAGGAATTCGGCAAATTCAATTCCACTGACAAGGAACGGCAGCTTCAGGAAGCGCTCATGCTGGGCGATCCGATGACCGATCTTTCAGTGGCGCTGGAAGTGGATTACTTCCGCATGGCGCGCGACCGCTACTTTGTGCCGATCACGGTGAAGATCCCCGGGGCGGAACTCGAACTCGCCAAGCACGGCGGCGCGGAATCCACCAAGCTCGATTTCATCGGCGAGGTGCGCGATTCCAAGGGCCAGGTACAGGGCAATGTGCGCGATTACCAGGAGATCAAGCTCAAGGGCGAGACTGCCGGTACGCTCTCCAAGCGCACGCTGGCCTACGATACGGGATTTACGCTGGCGCCGGGCGCCTATACTCTGAAATTCCTCACGCGCGAGAACGAGACCGGTAAGATGGGCACGTTCGAGACCAAGTTCGTGGTCCCCGACCTGACCACGCAGATGCAGTATCTGCCGATCTCTAGCGTGGTGCTCTCCAATCAGCGCCAGGACCTTTCCACCGCGCTCGCCACCGCCGAAAAGGATAAGCGCCTGCTGGCCCAGAACCCCCTGGTGCAGGACAACCAGAAGCTGGTGCCGAGCGTGACGCGCGTGTTCAAGAAGGAGCAGGACATGTTCGTGTTCCTGCAGGCTTACCAGCCCGACGCTGCCACCACGCAGCCGCTGATTGCCACGGTGAGCTTCTATCGCGGCAAGGTGAAGGCGTTCGAGACCGCTCCGCTACAGATCACCGAAGGGCTCGACGCGAAGACCAAGGCGCTGCCGATTCGCTTCAGCGTGCCGCTGGGAAAATTGCAGTCGGGACGCTATACGTGCCAGGTTAGCGTGCTCGATCCGCAGGCCCAGAAATTCGCCTTCTGGCGCGCTCCCATCGTCATGGTGCAGTAAGACTCCGGCCCCACACAGACGCAGTGGATGCTTCCTTACGGCCGCGGCTTTGATTGGCTGGATACAATCAAGGGGATGGAGAACAAGGAAATCGCACGACTCCTCTGGGAGACCGCCGACCTCATGGAGATCGCGGCAGAGGATTCGTTCCGCATACGTTCCTACCGCAACGGCGCGACCGCGGTGGAAGGCTATCCGGAACGCATCGTCGATATCCTGCGCGACCCGGAACGCAAGGTCACCGACGTCCCCGGCATCGGTAAAGGCCTGGCCGCGGTCCTCACCGAGATCACCACCACGGGCACCTGCGAGCGCCGCGACCTGTTGCTGGCGAAGTTCCCTCCCACCGCGCTCGAGTTCCTGAAAATCCAGGGGCTCGGTCCGAAGAGCATCGCGCTGATCTTTGAGCACTTCCGCATATCCACAATCGACGAACTGGAACGTCTGTGCCAGGAACAGAAACTGCGCGAACTGCCGCGCATGGGCGCCAAGCTCGAGGAGAAGGTGCTGCGCTCGATCGCCGGCTACCGCAAGCGCAGCGGCCGCTACCTGCTCTCGTACGCCGACAACATGGCGAACGAACTCGCCGGGTTGCTACGAGAGGTCCCGGGCGTGGATTCCGTCATCCCCACCGGCAGCCTTCGCCGCGGCCGCGAGACAGTGGGCGATCTCGACCTGCTGGTGACTGGTCCTTCGCCGCTGGGCGCGCTGGAGAAGTTCACCGCGTATCCGCGCGTGGAGGAAGTACTGGCGCGCGGCGAGAACAAGGCCAGCGCCAAGGTGGGCCGCGAGGGCCTTCAGGTGGACGTGCGCACGCTGCCCACCGCGAGCCTGGGCGCCGCCATGCAGTACTTCACCGGCAGCAAGGAGCACAACGTCGCGATCCGCATGCGCGCGGTGAAACTCGGCCTTAAGCTGAGCGAATACGGTCTCTTCCGCGTGTCCGACGAATCGCTGGTGGCCGGCGAAACCGAGGAGGGCATCTACCAGGCACTGGGACTGCCGTGGATCCCGCCCGAACTGCGCGAGAACACCGGCGAGATCGAGGCGGCGGAAGCGGGCCGGCTCCCCGAGTTGGTGGAACTCCGCCATATCCGCGGCGACCTGCACATGCACACCACGGAGACCGATGGCCGCGCCACGCTGGAAGAGATGGCCGAGGCCGCCATCGAACGCGGATACGAGTACATCGTGATCACCGACCACTCGAAAGCGCTCGCCATGGCCAACGGGCTGGACGAGAAGCGCGTGGTGGCGTTCGCGCAGCGCGTGCGCGAGATCAATCGCGCGGGCTCGCTGGGCATCCGCGTATTCAGCGGCATCGAATGCGACATCCTGAAAGATGGCGCGATGGACCTCGCCGACGATGCGCTGGCCGAGCTCGATTTGGTGACCGGCAGCGTGCACAGCCACATGAATCTGGAAGCCGCCGAGATGACCGATCGCATGCTGCGCGCGCTGGAGTGCCCGCACCTGCGCGTGATCGGGCATCCGACGGGCCGCCTGCTGCTGCAGCGCGACGCCTTTCCCTTCGATTTCGACCGCGTGGCCACGGAGGCGGTGCGGCGCAACGTGTACCTGGAGATCAACGCCAGTCCGGAGCGGCTCGACCTGCACGGCACGCTGATCCGCACGGCCCACGCGCGTGGGGCGAAGTTCACGATCTCCACCGACGCTCACCATCCCAAGCATCTGGCGAGTATGCGCTACGGAGTGCTGACGGCGCGGCGCGGATGGCTGGGCCCCAACGACATTTTGAATACCCGCGGCGCGGCGGATTTCGCCGCCGCGATTCAGGCAAAATCATGAAAATCATCAGCTCAAAGCAGGTTTACGATTGCGGTCTGTTCCGCGTTACGGAAGACGTGGCGGAGGACAAGAAGACCAAGTTCAAGATCAAACGCAGCGTGGTGCGCCATATCGGCAGCGCGGTGATGATGGCGGTGGACGAGAAGAAGCGCGTCCTGCTGGTGCGTCAGTACCGGCTGCCGGCGGAGAAGCGCATGTGGGAACTGCCGGCCGGACGACTCGATCCGGGCGAGAAGCCGCTGCAGGCGGCCAAGCGCGAGTTGAAGGAAGAGACCGGCTACAAGGCCGACAAGTGGACCAGACTGGCTTCGTATTACGCTTCGCCCGGCTTCGTGCAGGAGCGCATGACGATCTATCTGGCGGAGGACCTCACGGAAGGCGAGGCGACCCCGATGGACGATGAGCAGATCGAGGCGCGTTGGTTCAAGCGCAAGGAACTCGCCAAGATGATCGACGATGGGGAGATCGAGGATGGGAAGACACTGATCGGCTTCCTCATGTGGCGGCATCGGAAATAGGGCTCCCTCGGGTTCGGTGGCGGGTGGCGGGTGGCGGCCTGGGCTACGGGGTTCCTTTGCCTTTGGAGCGGCCGCCGCCTAACACTTCGCGCACCTTCGCCACCAGGGAGTCTGGCGTGAAGGGCTTCGGGAGGTAGTCCACTCCCGCATCGAGAATGCCGCGGTGGGCGATCAGTTCCCCGCTGTAGCCCGAGATGAAGAGCACCTTGGTTCCGGGACGGTGTGCCAGCAACTGCGTCGACACTTCCTTGCCGGTCATGCCGGGCATGATGACGTCGGTCAGCAGGAGATGTATGGGGCCGGGATGCTGCCTGGCGAGCAGCAAGGCCTCCTCGCCTCCCGAAGCCTGGAGCACCTGAAAGCCCGATAGTGCGAGCGCGCCGACGATCAGGCCGCGGACGCCCTCGTGGTCTTCCACCACCAGCACCGTTTCCGAGCCGCGCTCACGGGCTTCGCGGGGGGCCGCCGCACGCGCCGGCTGGTCGTCGATACGCGGCAGAAAAATGGAGAAGGTCGCGCCTTCACCCGGCCGGCTGGCCACCTGGATTACACCGCCGTTCTGCTTGACGATGCCGTATACCGTTGCCAGCCCCAACCCGGTGCCGCGCCCGCGCTCCTTGGTGGTGAAGAAAGGCTCGAAGATATTCTCGCGCGTGGCTGGGGTCATACCCACGCCGGTGTCGCTCATCTCCAGCAGAACGGCGGGTCCGGCAGCCATCTCGGCACGGGTCTCGATGTCGGGCGCCGTGTCGAGGTTGGCGGTGCGTATGGAAAGCGTGCCGCCCTTCGGCATGGCATCGCGGGCATTGGCCGCCAGATTGATCAGGATCTGGCTGGTCTGATCGGCGTCGGCACGCACCAGTCCGAGATCGGCCGCAAGGTGGGTGACCACTTCCACGTCCTCGCCGACGAGGCGCTGCAGCATGGGCCGCATGCCGGATACGACTTCGTTCAGATCCATGGGGCGCGGCTTGATGATTTGCTTGCGGCTGAAGGCCAGCAGTTGCTTGGTCAAACCGGCGGCGTGCCCCGACGCCTTGCTGATCAACTGCGCGTATTCGAGTAGCGCATCGCTGCCACGCAGCTTCTCTTCCAGAAGTCCGCTGTAGCCCTGAATCACGGTCAGCAGATTATTGAAGTCATGAGCCACGCCGCCCGCCAGGCGGCCGATGCCTTCCATCTTCTGCGCCTGGCGCAGTTGCTCTTCCATACGCAGGCGGCCGGTGACGTCGCGGGTCGCGGCAACGAAACCGATAAGGTTGTCGGCGACTCCGAAGATGGGCGAAATCGTGCCTTCCGCGTGGTAAAGGGTGCCATCCTTCTTGCGATTGGTGAAGCGACCGGTCCAGATTGCACCAGCCATGATGGTGAGCCACAGATCTCCGTAGAACTCCACATCCTGCTCCCCCGATTTGAGGAATCGCGGATTGCACCCCACCACTTCGCTGCGTTTATAGCCAGTCAGTTGTTCGAAGGAGGGATTGCAATAGGTGATGTGGCCCTGGATGTCGGTGATGACGATCTGCTCCCCTGATTGTTCCAGTGCCGCCGCCAGAGTGGCGCGTTCGCCTTCGGCGCGGCGACGCTCCGCGGAACCCAGTAATTTCTCGCGCTCGGCGGCGACCGCGGCGTCCCACAGGGCGCGCCAGGCGCCCCTGGTTTGCGCCAGCAAGTATGCCAGGTCGAGCGTGATCAGCCCCGACAATGCGACGTAGCGCGACTCCCCCAAAAACAAGGTGGCGAGGGCGGGCGGACAGAGGAGGGCGCAGAGGCAGCGGCGCGCCAGTTTCAAATCGGGCGCCAGCGAGGTGGAGGCGCCGCCGGCGAGCGCCGCCGTGCACAACAGGAGCAGCATGCCGGTCCACTCGCCGCGATACCAGTACACGGTGAGGGAGCAAAACAGACCCCAGGCCAGGAAGGTGCCGTAGGTGGCGGCGCGGAACATGAGCACGTCGCGAGGCTCGCCGGCGCCGGTCTGTCCCATGACCCTGCGCGCCGCCAGCAAGCGCGTGCCGCCGAGCACCAGCATGAGACACGCCGCCAGGATCAGGGCGACCGGATGATCGTTGAGATACGGGGTGGCGCCTGCCGCGACCAGGCATCCCACGAAGTACAACATAGACCCCGTGAGGGCGCGCCGTGCAAGTTCCCGATTGATCAGTTCGGCGATAGGTCCGCGAACTCCGGGTTCCAGGCCGGAGGCCGTTGACTCCCCCCCGGTCCTCTCTTCAGGCATGGCGAGTAGTGTAGCAAAAGTACTGACTTCACGAAGGTTTGGGGTCTTTACCGGGTAGCGACGCGGGGTTTTCGTGGGTGCGTTCACGAAACTTACCGCGTAGCGACGAAGCCAGGGATACGGCCGATTCTCCGAACTTATCGCGCATGCGGTCGGCGGCCTGCAGGGTTTGCTTCCACTTCTCGTGACGGCCTTCGCCGAGCAAGTCCATTTGCCCGCCGTCGTCGTCCCATCCGGCCGCGTGGACGCCCAGCAGGCGTACAGTGGCGCCGGGCTTCCAGTTGGCGCGGAAGAGCTCGCGGATCTCTTCGAAAATTTCGGTATCCAGGTCTGTGGCGCGCGGCATGGAATGAGCGCGCGTGAGGGTGGTGAAGTCCGAGTAGCGAAGCTTGAGTTGCAGGGTACGGGCCTGGAGTTTATGCTCGCGCAGGCGGCG
>JBDTPR010000122.1:0-12772 GCA_039932635.1 Candidatus Solibacter sp. | reverse complement strand
CTCGCACGCCTACGAAGGCGATTTCTACGATAACGACAACAACCCCGTCCACTTCTCCAACCGCTATCGCGCCGACTTCATGACCGATCGCGCGCAAATGTTCCTGCGCTCGCCTGCCGCCAAATCGCCCTTCCTACTGACCCTCTCATACCTCGAAGTGCATCACCAGAACGACAAGGATACGTACGACCCGCCCAAGGAATTTGCCGGCCGCTATCCCAATCCGTTCGTCCCGCCAGACCTGCGCGCGCTGCCCGGGTCGTGGCCCAATCAACTCGGCGACTACTACGCCTGCGTCGCCAAGATGGACGAGATCATGGGCACGCTGCGCCAGACGCTGGTCGAAACCGCGCTCGACAGGAACACCATCGTGATGTTCACCAGCGACCACGGCAACCACTTCCGCACGCGCAACGCCGAGTACAAACGCAGCCCGCACGAAAGCTCGATTCATATTCCCCTGATCATGGAGGGTCCGGGCTTCAATCGCGGCATCGAAATTCCCGAACTGGTGAGCCACGTCGATTTCGCGCCCACCCTGCTCGCCGCCGCGGGCCTCGCCATTCCCGCCACCATGCAAGGCCGCAGCTTCCTGCCGCTGCTGGATCGCAAGACCGAGGGTTGGCGTAACGAAGTCTTCTTCGAAATGTCGGAGTTCATCACCGGCCGCGGCTTGCGCACCCCACAATACACCTACGCCGCCGCGGCGCCGAAGACTCCGGCCTGGCGCGCCGTGCAATCGGTGGACAAGTACGTCGAGTACATGCTCTACGACAACTACGCCGACCCCGCGCAGCTACTGAATCTGGCAGGACGCGTCCCGTACCAAAAGGTCGCCACCGAGCTACGCCAGCGCCTGCGCGCACGTATGCAGGAAGCGAGCGGCGAGAACGCAACCATCGATGCCGCCTGGTTCCCCTATTCGTAGAGATTCATGTGGGGCAGACTTCAGTCTGCGCACCGACTTCAGTCGGTGCACATCCCAGCCTAAATCAACGCGATCCCGTCAATCTCAATCAGCGAATCGCCGGGAATGCCATAATCACCCGCGGCGTCCGCCGCCTGTCCGATACTGATGCTTCTCCGCCGTCCACTTGGCTTCGCCGTACTCGCCCAGCGCCACGGTGCCCGACATCTTGCCGCCCTCCGCCGTTCCCGAGAACTGGAAGGCCACACGCGTGCCCTCGGTAGGCAGCGAACTCTGGAATCGTACCGTGTTGGCCGCCACGCTGCCGCTCAAATCCCCGGATGCGAACTCGCCGAAATGCGTCCCATTCAGCCTGCCGCCTTCCTGCTCCAATACAATCGAATGCGCGACCGACCCATGGACGAACTCCATCCGCAAATCCCACTGCCCGGAGATTGCGGCCGGCTGTCCCGTGGGAGGGGCCGGAGGATTTTCCACCTTCGGCGGCTTCGATAGCACCGCATACACGCGATCGGCCACCACCTTCTCATCGCCCGCGATCATCTGGTAGGGGACGATGGATAGGGAGCTCGCCATATTTCCGCCGCGCGCGCCGCTGCTTCCCGCCACCACAATGCGAGGGTCCGTATCCAGCAGCAGCTTCGCCACTTCCTGTCCTGTGATGCCCAACTTCGCGCCGTCCCACTGAATCTGCAATTGAGGTGTGCGATTGGAAAGATCCGCCGAAGGTTGGTTGATCTTCGTGGTGACGCCATCCACGCGTTTCGCGCTGGTGGCGATCTGGCCAAGCCAGCCTTCCCACTGCGCCCACTCCGCCTTGTGGTCGCGTTTCACCCACATTTCCACCGCGGCCAGCATCCCCATGATCTCTTCCTTGCCGACCTTCACCGAACGCCCAAACGCGTGGTGCGGCGCGCTATTCACCCAGGCGCCCCGCAATAGACTTTTATCGCCCAGCAGCAGCCCCGCGGCCTGCGGACCGCGAATGCACTTGCCGCCGCTATACGCGACCGCATGCGCGCCGCGCTCCAGGTGGACATTCGGCTTGATGGTCAGAATCTCGGCAGCCGCATCCACCAGTACAGGCACGTTGTGACGCCGCGCAGCCTCGGCCACCACGCGCGTTCCCAGAGGTCCATCGTCGCCCGGCCCGGCGAGAATGTACGCCATGGCGGTGCGCTCGTTAAAGGCCGCTTCCAGCTCGGCCTTATCTTTCACCACAATCAGCTTCACGCCCAGCATGCGGATCGCATGGTCGTAGACGTTATGCGAATAGGCAGGTACGATTGCCTCGTTCTTCAGCCCCGTCAGGTTGGGCAGCCGCTGCATGCGCTCCGGATTTCCGCCGGCAATCGCCGACGCGGTGAAGTGCGTGATCGCCGCGCAACAACCGGCAGTCACGATCCCCCACTCCGCACCCGTCAATTCAGCCAGGCGCTGGCTGACGCCGTCCATCAGCTCGTCCATATTGACGAAGCTGCGCGACGCCTGGTCCATCGCGCGCTTCACCTCGGGGAGGGTCTGCGAACCCGTAATGATGGTGAAGGTGCCGCGCGCGTTGATCACCGGCCGCACGCCAATCGACCGGTACATGTTGGCGCCGAAATCGAGCGGCGCAGCCAATGCCTGGCGGACATTGCCGCCCAGCGCTTGCGTTGCGGCCAATAGGCCGCCTTGCCGGAAGAGATCGCGGCGGCTGAAACCCTGCCACGATCCTCTTAGCTTCTTCAATAATGCCTGTGCCACGGTTCGCCTCCCCAAAGGTGGAGCTTCTTAGACTTGGGCAATATTATATACCCGCGTCAGCAACCGGCCCGGTTTACTCTGCCCCGTAAGTTTAACGTTCGCGGCTTAGACAAATTTGGTCTAATAACAGAATCCCTATTCGTCATCAAACATCCGCGCCTGACCCTCTGGCAGTCGGATTGCACTCCCGCTGCTACACGAGCTGTTTTCGGGGATTTTCTATGGAATATGGGATAAGTGCCCCCAACGGGCTCTGCGGGATACCGAAATCAACAACCAACCAAAATTTAGGAGAAGGATGCCAGTGCGAAAACTCACTTTACTTTTAGTCCTGCTACCACTACTAGCCAGCATCGCGGCGGCACAGACAATTACCGCCTCCATCACAGGCAGCGCCAGTGACCCGTCTGGCGCCAGCGTACCCAATGGATCGGTCACCGCCACGAATGTCGAGACCAACGTCCGCACCACTACGTCCACCAACAACGAAGGCATCTACACTTTTCCCTTCCTGCGCGTGGGCAACTACACCGTCACCGTGGAAGCCAAGGGCTTCAAGAAATCGGTAGTCGGGCCCTTTACCGTGGAAGCCAATCAGATTGCGCGTATCGATGTCAAACTCGAACTCGGCGATACGTCCGTTACCGTGGAGGTCACCGGAGTTGCTGCCTTACTGCAAACCGAAACCCAGGCCACGGGAGACACGCTTTCGTCCAGCAAGCTGACGAATCTGCCACTCAACGGGCGTAACTTCGCCAGCTTGACCCTCCTCATCCCGGGCGCCGTCTCCACCTCGCCCGGCGCCATGAATACCGCGGCCCGCTTCCAGGGCTCCGGCTCGCGTCCTCAGGTGAACGGCAATCGCGAGCAGACTAACAACTTCATTCTGGACGGCGTTGATATCAACCAGAGCGTGGACAATCAGATCGGGTACCAGCCGAATGTGGACGCGCTCGAAGAAGTGAAAGTCGTCACCGGAAACGCCGGCGCCGAATTCGGCAACGTAGGCGGTGCCAGTGTGGTGATGTCGCTCAAGAGCGGCACCAATCAGTATCATGGCAATGCCTTCGAGTTCCTGCGCAATGAAAAGCTGGATGCCAACGGATTCTTCAATAACCGCAATAATGTGAAGAAGCAGGCGCTGCGCCAGAACATCTTTGGCGGCACGTTCGGCGGGCCCATCGTGCAGAACAAAGCCTTCTTCTTTGTCGACTACGAACAGACCGAACGGCGCATCGCCGGACCGGCTACCGCCTCGGTGGCTCCGGCCGCCTGGCGCACCGGAGATCTGAGCCAGTTCCTCGCCGTCAACAACCAGATTATCCGCGATCCGAACACCGGAACCACACTTGCCACGCGTACGCCGTTCCCAAATAATCAGATCCCGGTAGCGCGCTTTAGCGCCACCGCGCGATATCTGTTCAGCCACCCGGAACTCTATCCCCTGCCCAACAATACCGGCACCGGCGCCCTCGGCGTAGGCGGCAATTACATTGGCTCCACCCGAAACTACCTCAGCAACAAACAGGGCGACGCCAAGGGAGATTTCCGCGTCAGCGACAAGGACAACCTGATGTTCCGCTACTCCAAGGGCATGTACGAAACCTTTGGATCCGGCGCCGCCATTCCGGTCTTCATGACCGGCGGAAACAACGGCCCCACCTGGTCGGCAGTCGCCAATTGGACGCGCACCTGGAATGCCAAGGTGGTTAGCGACACCCGCCTCTCCTACAGCTTGATCGGCATCGATGACAAGATCATCGACTGGTCGGGACTGCTTGGCGCGGACGGCAACTCCAAGTTCGGCATTCCCGGCGGACAGTTCATCGCCGGCCTGTCGAGCTTCAATCTGGGCGGCAGTCTGTCGGGCGTCGGCAACGCAGCCACCATCGCCAACACGCGGGACAACAAATTCCAGTTCCAGTCCAACAACACCTACCAGGCAGGCGCGCACGTCTTGAAATTCGGCGCCAGCCTGATGCGTGTTCGCGCCAACCGCTATTACGCCGGCAACAATGGCGCGCTCGGATCCTTCACTTACAATGGAGCCTACACTGGCGTCGATATCGGCGACTTCCTGCTCGATACGCTGGCCAGCAAAGGCCGCGGCGCGGTGAGCGGACCCTGGGGACATCGCAATTGGCGCGACCTGGTTTTCGCGCAGGATAGCTGGAGAATCCGCAATAACGTCACCTTCAACTTCGGCTTGAGCTGGGAATATATGTCCCCGATCTACGAAGTTGCCGATCGCCAGGTCAACATCAACACCTACACCGGCGCTTTGATCTATCCGGGCGGACAATACGGACGCGCGCTCTACAACGCCTATAAGAAGCAGTTCAATCCGAACGTGGGAATCGCCTGGAGCCTGAACTCGAAGACCGTGATTCGCGGGGCCTACCGCCTCTCCAACTTCCTGGAAGGTACCGGCGCGAATCTCCGCCTCACCCTGAACCCGCCGTTCTTCACCGAATCCAACGTGACTTACGACAGCACGCTGCCCGGCAAGATCTCCACCGGCTTCACCGATGTGATCGCCCGCGGCGACTTGACCAGCCCGCGCCCCACTCCTACTTCCGCTCCCTTCTACCAGGGCCGCGCGTGGGATCTGGATCTGCGCCCGCAGATGACCAATCAGTTCAATTTCGCCATCGAACGCGAACTGGACAAAGCCACCAACATCAACGTGGCGTATGTCGGCCAGCGCGGAACCCACTTAGTGATTCCGCACGAAGCCAACAACCCGCTGCCCGGCGTGGGCCCCTATGCTTCGTGGGCTCCCATCAACGACCGGCGTCCGTTGTTCAAGCAGTTGCCCAACGTGGGCAATATCGCGCTCACGGAATCCAGCGGCACCAGTTGGTACAACGCGCTGCAAATCAGCGGCCGCCGCAGGATGACTGGCGGTTTGGAAATCATCTTCCAGTACACCTATTCAAAGACCGACACCGACGGCCTCGGCTACTACGGCTGCGGCGGCGTGAATTCGGAAGGCGCTTACTGGCAGGATGCCTACAACCGGCGTGGCAACTACGGCCCCGCGTGCTTCGACGTGCGTCACAACTTCTCCACGGGCGGCGTTTTCCAGGTGCCGTTCGGTAAGGGCCGGAAGTTCGGCGCAGGTGGTGGCAAGGCCAAGGACCTGGTCCTCGGAGGCTGGAATATCAACTACAATCTGGCCGCACATGGCGGCTTCCCCGTTACCATCTTCGCGGGGACCCAGAACACCAACTCCGGCCGCAGCCCGCGCAACAACGCGCGCGCCAATCGCTATCAGGTACAAGCCGACCCCTCAGTCCGTACCGTGGACCGCTGGTTTGGCGATGTCACCGGCACCACCTTCTGCACCGCCGGCGTGAACAACGGAACCTGCGCCTATGGCGTTCCCGCGCTTGGTGAATTCGGCAGTGCGGGTGTCGGCACGGAGCGCGCTCCGGGCTTCTTCAACCTCGACAGCTCCGTAGGCAAGCAGTTCAACATCACCGAACGCCATCGCATCGAGTTCCGGGCAGAACTGTTCAACATCCTGAACTCGGTAAGCTGGGGACCTCCCGGACGTGACATCACCACCCCGGCGAGCTTCGGCGCAATCACCAGTCAGGTGAACTCCCCGCGTACCATTCAGTTCGGACTGAAGTACGCGTTCTAAGCAAGAGTCACACTAACTAACTTGGGCCGGCCGCAATCGCGGCCGGCCTTTTTTTATTGGGGGCCGACTTCAGTCTGCGGGCCGACTTCAGTCGGTGCTCTGGAGATTGGCCATTTTCGGTGTCCTTCCCCCGCAATTGTAGGGCGGACCCCCTGGTCCGCGCGGGACGCCCCCGTCCCGCAGCCAGACATTTCGGAACCTCCGGCGTTTTACGTCGTCTATCCCTCCATGGAAACCCTGTTCCAGGACATCAGGCACTCGCTGCGCATTTTCCGCCAGAGCCCCGGCTTCACCCTCGCCGCCGTCGCTGCGCTCACCCTGGGCATCGGTACCAACACCGCGATCTTCTCGGTGGTCAACTCGGTGCTGCTGAAGCCCGCTCCGTTTCCCGATCCGGACCGCATGATCTTCTTCATGAACACCTTTCCGGAAGGGTCGGGACAGGGAGCCTCGCCCGCCAAGTTCCAACACTGGCGCTCGCAGAGCAGCGTGGTGCAGGACGTGTCGGCGTTCCGCAGCGGAGTGGTCAACCTCACCGGCATGGATTTTCCCGAACAACTCAAATCG
Organism: Candidatus Solibacter sp.; assembly: GCA_039932635.1. Taxonomy (GTDB): domain Bacteria; phylum Acidobacteriota; class Terriglobia; order Bryobacterales; family Bryobacteraceae; genus Solibacter. The sequence continues at coordinate 5,882 of JBDTPR010000122.1, read as the reverse complement.
GCCCAGGTGAGCGCGGACTACTTCCGGCTCTTCGGCGCCACGCCGTCGCTCGGGCGCACCTTCTCGAAGGAGGAAGACCTTCCGCAGGGAGAGAAGGTCGTGGTCCTGAGTCACGCCATCTGGAATCGCCGCTTCGGCGCCGACCCGGCGATTCTCGGTAAGACGATTTCACTCGGCAATGCGCCGCACGTGGTCATCGGCGTGATGAATCCGGATTTCGATTTCCGCGACTTCGGCCCCGCGCCCGACGTGTGGGTCGCCTTTCAGCTCGATCCTAATCCCACCGACCAGGGCCACTACTTCACCGCGGCGGGGCGCCTCAAGCCCGGTGTAACGCTCGATCAGGCCCGCGCCCGCCTGAAACTCTCGGCGGCGGAGTACCGTGTGAAATACCCGAAAGCGCTGCCGGACAACAACGGCTTCACGGTGGACCCGTTGCGCGAAGCGATGGTGAAGAATGTACGCTCCTCGCTGCTGGTATTGGTTGGCGCGGTCAGCTTCGTGCTGCTGATTGCCTGCGCCAACGTGGCCAACCTGCTGCTGGCGCGCGCCGTGGGCCGTCGCCGCGAGATCGCGATTCGCGCCGCGATCGGTGCTGGACGCGGGCGCATCATTCGGCAACTGCTCACAGAGAGCGTGATCCTCTCGCTGGCCGGCGCGCTGGCCGGCAGTGTGCTCGGCATCGTAGGGATCCGCTGGCTGCTCAGCGTCAATACGGCCAACCTGCCGCGCGTAGGAGTGGAAGGCGCGCTGGTCGGGCTGGACTGGCGCGTGCTCGCCTTCACGGTGGGCGCGGCCTGCGTGACCGGGATTCTCTTCGGCCTGATCCCCGCGCTGCAGAGTTCACGACCAGACCTGAGTGTGACGCTGAAAGAGAGCGGCGGCCGCGGCGGCACCGGCTTCCGCCACAATAAAGTGCGCACTGTGCTGGTCGTGAGCGAGGTGGCCCTGGCCGTAGTGCTGCTGGTGGGCTCCGCCCTGCTGATTCGCACTTCGCTGGCGCTCGGCGCCGTGAATCCGGGCTTCGACGCGGAGAACGTGCTGACCATGCGCATGTCGATCGACGGACCGCAGTACGCGAAATCGGGTGCAGTGGACCAGATGCTGCGCGATGGCTTCGAGCGCATACGCCGCATTCCCGGCGTGACCCTGGTGACCGCCACCTGCTGCGTCCCCTTGGAAGGCGGCTACGGACTGCCCTTCATCATCATGGGGCGGCCTCTAACCGACGGCCCCTTCCACGGCGGCGGCGGTTGGCAGACAGTTTCGCCGGGCTTCTTCGAAGCGTTCAAAATTCCAGTAGTGCGCGGCCGCACTTACACGGACCGCGACACGGCGGCGGCCCCGCCGGTGGTGGTGATCAATCAGGCGATGGCCAAGCGCTTCTGGCCCAAGGGCGATCCGCTGAATGAGAAGATCTGGATCGGTAAGGGCGTGATGCCGCAACTCGCCGCCGAGCAACCGCGCCAGATCATCGGCATTGTGGGCGACGTGCGCGGCAATGGCCTGGATTCGGAACCGGGGCCCGCGATGTACATCGTGCAGGCGCAGGTCCCCGACGCCATCAATGCACTGAATGCCGCGCTCACGCCGATGCGCTGGATCGTGCGCACGCGCGGCAATCCGCTACAGGTGGCGCCGGCCGTGCAGGAGCAGATTCGTCAGACCACGGGACTGCCCGTGACCGATGTGCGCACGATGGCCGAGATCGTATCGCGCTCCACGTCGCGGCAGAGGTTTAACATGCTGCTGATGACCATCTTCGGCAGCGCGGCGCTGTTCCTTGCGGGCATTGGCATTTACGGCCTGATGGCGTATTCGGTGCAGCAGCGCACGCAGGAGATTGGCATTCGCCTGGCGCTGGGTGCGGAGCCGGGGTCGGTGAAAAACATGGTGGTAGCGCAGGGGATGCGGTTGGCGCTCGCGGGCGTAGTCACGGGCATTGTGGCAGCGTACTTTCTGACCAAGCTGCTGGCGACCTTCCTCTTCGGCGTGAAGGATAAGGACCCGATCGTGTTCACTACCGTGGCGGTGCTGCTGACCCTGGTGTCGCTGCTCGCCGTGTGGCTGCCGGCGCGCCGCGCCACGCGGATCGATCCGCTTATTGCGCTGCGTTACGAATAGGCCATATCGATACGTACGTTGGCAATCCGACTGCACTGCTCTACGGCAGGGGGTATTCGGCATGTATCGAGCGGCAATTCTTACAATGGCGTGCGTTGCGCTGGCAGGTAGCGGGTTGGCGCAGAACGAACGCGATCGCGAAGTGCGGGGCCGGGTTACCGAGAGGATTCCGGTAGGCACGAACATTCCAATCAGAATCGATCAGACTATTGACGTTAATATGCCCAGCGATGGCCGCGTGTTCACCGGCTCGGTGGCGGAGAATGTCACTAATTCGTCGGGCGACGTGCTGATTCCACGGGGTGCGCGTGCCGAGTTGATCGTGCAGAACCTGGGCGCCGACGAGGGCACGGTGGATCTGGACTCGGTAACATTCGACGGTCACCGCTATATGGTGGACAGCGAGAAGTATGACGTCGCTCGCAAGTCTGGCGTGGGCAAGAATGAGCGCACCGCCAAATATATCGGCGGCGGGGCGATCTTCGGAACCATCATCGGCGCCATCGCGGGCGGTGGCAAGGGTGCAGCTATCGGTGCGGCGGCCGGTGGCGCGGCGGGCGCGGGCGCACAAACCGCGACACGCGGCAGGTCGGTGCGCGTGCCTGCGGAGACCGTACTGACATTCAGGTTGGAGGAACCGCTCCGCGTTGCAGTAGCGCCTTACAACGAAGATCGCGGCTACGATGAGAACGGAGTGCACTATCACAACGGCTACTACCGCCGTCAATAGTCCAGTACTTCGAGCCCCAATCAGAGCCGCGACCGTGAGGGAACGGAGGCGAGCGAGTTCGCCAACTGATTGAAACCTCCCGGCCATCGAGTCGAGCGATACAATATCGATGACCGGGAGTCGTATCAATGCGCAACTACACGTTCTTGGCACTGGCCGCGATTCGATTGGGTATCGCACAGACGCCCATCCCAACCGAATGGACGGATGAGCGCACGGGCCATCGCGTAGTCCGCCTCTCGCGCGAAGACGGCACGCAGAGCCTCTACTTCCATCAGAATGCTTACACGCCCGACGGCAAGAAACTGATCGTCACCACGGCGGGCGGCGGTATCGCCACCATCACTCTGGCAAATCGTGAAATCAATCCGCTAGTTGCCGGTCCGGTGTCGGTCCTCGTCGCCGGCCATAAGACCGGAGACGTGTACTACGTGAAGCGGTTGCCTGCCGCTGGAGATGCCGCAGGCGGCGCGCGTAATACCACTGGCGCCATCGTCTATGCGGCCAACGCGGAGACCGGCGAGTCACGCGAGGTGGTGAAACTGCCGCCCGGCCGCAATGTATCGTCGCTGAACGCCGACGAGACCCTGCTCTTGGGCACGTATGTTGACGGTTCGGCGCAGCCCCCCGCGAATGCCACGCGCCAGACCGGCGCTGCGGCGCGGTTCGGCCAGGCCAATTACGAAGCGGTGGGTGCGGACGGCAAGCCGATGACCTTTGCGGATGCCAAGGACCTACAACTTCACAATACGCTGATGGCTACCAGAGCAGGCGCTCCGCGCGTGCTGTTCACGGTGAGCACCAAGACGGGCGAACTCAAGGAAATTCTCCGCGAGCACGAGTGGCTGGGACATTTGCAATTCTCGCCGACCGATCCCAATCTGATCATGTTCTGCCATGAGGGCACGTGGCACGAAGTGGATCGCATCTGGACGATCCACACCGACGGCACGGGCTTAAAGAAGATGCACACGCGGACCATGAATATGGAGATCGCGGGCCACGAGTTCTTCGCTTCCGATGGCGCCACCATCTGGTACGACTTGCAGACGCCGCGCGGAATCGACTTCTGGCTGGGGGGCTACCATGTGGCGACTGGCAAGCGCACCTGGTATCACCTGGATCGCAACGAATGGTCGGTGCACTTCAACGTATCGCCAGATGGCACGTTGTTTGCGGGCGATGGCGGCGACAGCGAAATGGTGGCTCGCGCACCCGACGGAAAGTGGATCTATTTGTTCCGCCCGCAGCGCGTGCCGGATGTCGCCGGGGTGAAGGCCGTGGACTCGGCGAGCCTGATCGACACCGGCTTCTTCCAATCGGAGCGGCTGGTCGATATGCGAAAGCATGATTACCGGCTGGAACCGAACGTCACGTTCTCGCCGGATATGAAGTGGGTGATCTTCCGCTCCAACATGCACGGGCCGGTGCATGTGTACGCGGTGGAGATCGCGAAGCACTAGGCCGGCGGCTAGCCCGGACGCGGCCGCTTCAGGTAAGCCTCGGCCGATTGGCGAATCGTGTCGCCTTGGCCGAAGAGCCAGAGGCGGGTGGCATACCAATCGATGCGGACTTCGCGCTCCCCGGTCTGATACCACTTGGGTTTTCTCAGCAGGACATCCTGCAACAGCAGGTGCAGCAGTTCGTGGACGCAGGTGTTGACGGAGAAATAGGGCACCTGATCGGCGTGTGCGTCGCTGAGGGCGATGACGCAGAGATCGTAGCCTTCCCAAGCGGTTGTCACTCCCGCGGTGGCGCCGTAATCCAGCGGGACGTGGTCGGTGATTACCAGGTTGATCACGCCGCGTTCGAGTCCGGTGAAGAGGGGGCGGCTGCTGGCGGTACGCTTGATTTCGCCCGTCGCGTCGGAGGTCTGGAGGCGGATGCCGCCGCGGCCGAAGTTGCGCGAGGCTTCCGGCCAGATGACGTTCCACCACTGCTGCAACTGGTTGGGCGTGCATTTAGCGCGCGAGTCCATCACACGCCGAACCGGCACCATCAGCGGGGCAGGCGCGGCCATCGCGAGCGTGCTCCAGAGCAGGGTGCGCCGAGTCATGTCTGATGGACAGTTTAGACTACGCTACACTCTTGTGATGCGAGCCGCAGCGTCCCTCCTTTTTATAGCGTTCGTGAACGTTCATGCGCAGACTCCCGACTGGTCCAAAGTAAATGTGGAAGCCATGAGCCACTTCCAGTCGCTGGTGCAGATCGACACCACCGATCCGCCCGGCAACGAGACTCGCGTGGTCGATTACATCCGCAAGGTGTTCGACGCCGAGGGCATCTCTTATATCGTCGCCGCCAAGGATCCTGCGCGCGCCAACATCATCGCGCGGCTTAAGGGCAACGGGTCCAAGCGGCCTCTGCTGATCGTGGGGCACAGCGACACGGTGAAGGTGGACGCTTCCAAGTGGACCTTCCCGCCGTTCAGCGCGGCGCGCGATGGCGGCTACGTTTACGGTCGCGGTACGCTCGACGACAAGCCCAACCTGATGGCCGCCATGATGACCATGGTGCTCTTGAAGCGCGCCAACGCGAAGCTGGATCGCGATGTCATCTTCCTTTCCGAGGCGGGCGAAGAGGCCGCCACGGGACCGGGCATTCAATATGTTGTGGACGAGCACTTTGCCGATATCGATGCCGAGATCGCGCTCGCCGAGGGCGGCGGCGTGCGGCGGCAGAACGGCAAGGTGAACTATGCCGTGGTGCAGACCACGGAGAAGCAGCCGCGCGGCGCGAAATTGATCTCGCACGGCCCGGCCGGACACGGCTCGAGACCCATGCGTACGAATGCGATTTTGCATCTCTCGCGCGCCGTGGAAAAGGTGGCGATGTGGGATCCGCCGATGCGTTTCAACGACACCACGCGCTACTACTTCGAGAAGCTCGCCACCATCAGCACGCCCGAACAGGCGGAGCGCTACAAAGGGCTCTTCGACCCGGCGAAGGCGACGGCTATCCGCGAGTATCTCGCCGAGAACGATCCGGGTGCATACTCGATGCTGCACACTTCGATTTCGCCCAACAT
>JBDTPR010000121.1:0-12886 GCA_039932635.1 Candidatus Solibacter sp. | reverse complement strand
GTGCCCGAGGACTACATCGAAGTGCTCGCGACGTTCCGGCCGGCGGAAGATCCGAAATCGGCGAGTTACCAGGGGACGTGGTTCCGCGAGCGCCGCGCGGTGGAGGCGGGCGATAAGGAATCGCTGCAGAAAGCGATGCGGCTGGCGCCGGACGGAGCGGAGGCCAAGTTAATTGCGGAGCGCGCGCGCACGGGGCAGACAGCGATCGAATCGATCGAAGCGCAGACCCAGCGTATGCCGCCCCCAGCGCTCTACGATTTGACGGAACTGCAGCGGCACGCCAACCGGCTCTTCGGCTTCAGCGCGCAGAAGACGTTGGATATCGCGCAGGTGCTGTACGAGCGCCACAAGCTGATCAGCTATCCGCGTACCGACAGCCGCCACCTCTCGCAGGATGTGGCGCGGACGCTGCCGCGGGTCACCGCGGCGATCGCGGGGCCTTACCGCGAGCACCTCGCGCCGGGTACCGGGGAGCGCCCGCTGGGACGGCGCTACGTGGATGACGCCAAGATTACGGATCACCACGCAATCATCCCGACGACGACGCCGGCCAACGCGTCGTTGACGCCGGAGGAGCGCAAGATCTACGACCTGGTTTGCCGCCGCCTGCTGAGCGCCTGGCACGACGATCACATTTGGAATGTCACTACGGTGATCACGGCGATTCGCAATGCCGACGTGGTGGATCGCTATCACACCTCGGGTAGCGCCATCGTACAGGTGGGGTGGAAGGTGCTGGATATCGCGCCCGCAAAGGCGAAGAGGGCGGGGAAGGCCGGCGAGGAAACGGGCGGTGAGCAGTCGCTGCCGCCGGGACTGACGCGCGGACAAGCGCAGGACGTGCTCGATGTGGAGGCGGTGCGCAAGAAGACGCGCGCGCCCAAGCGGCTGAACGACGCGACACTGTTGACTGCCATGGAGACGGCGGGCAAGACGCTTGATGAGAAGGAACTCTCGGATGCGATGAAGGAGACCGGGCTGGGTACGCCGGCCACGCGCGCGTCGATCATCGAAGTACTGCTCAAGCGCGAGTACGTGCAGCGCAACGGCAAGAGCCTGGAGGCGACGGACAAGGGGATACGGCTGATCGAAGTGGTCCATCCGGAAGTGAAGAGTCCCGCGATGACCGGGCAGTGGGAGGCGTACCTGCACCGGATACAACGGGGCAAAGGGGAGTTGGGTCCCTTTATGAGGGGCATTGAGGAGTATGTGCGCGAGGTTGTGGGCAAGGTCGGCGAGGTAACTCCTCCGCCGCGCAGGAGTGGCGGGTACGGCGGCGTGGAGGCGGCCACGGTGGAAAAAGCACCGCTCCCTCACGGTCGCGGCTCTGATGGGGCTAGCGGCTCTGATGGGGCTAGCGGCTCTGATGAGGTTCGCGCGTCGGATGGGGGGCGCGGATCGGATGAGGGGGCTAACGGGCACGGCACTGTTTGGTTCAGCGACGAGGGTGAAGGACCGCCTCCGCGCGCGCTAGGGTCGCTCGATGGCAGCGGATGGCGCGAGGCGCAGGCGCCGCGCGTGGTGTCGAAGCCGCGTAGCGCGGTGCCCTCACAGGCTGTCGCGGCGGCGCAGGCGTCGATCCGCCCGACGGCCGTGGCTGCGGGAAGCGCTCCCCCGGTGTACGCCGGCGGTTCGCTCACCGAGCTGCTGAAGAGCGCCTTCGGTTTCGACTCATTCCGCCCGAGTCAGGAGACGGTCTGCGAGGCCGTGATCGCGGGACACGATGTTTTGCTAGTGATGCCGACGGGCGCGGGGAAATCGCTGTGCTACCAGTTGCCGGGGATTGCGCGCGGCGGCACCACGCTGGTGATCAGCCCGCTGATCGCGCTGATGGAAGATCAAGTGGCCAAACTCAAGGATCGCGGGATGGCGGTGGCATGCATCCACTCGGGGCGCGACCGCGGGAACTCGCGGCAGGCGTGCATCGATTATCTGAACGGCCAGTTGCAATTTCTCTTCATCGCACCGGAGCGGCTGCGCGTATCGGGCTTCCCGGAGATGCTGGCCAAGCGCAAGCCCTCGCTGATCGCCATCGACGAGGCCCATTGCATTTCTCAATGGGGTCACGATTTCCGGCCTGACTACCGCATGCTCGGCCAGTATCTGCCCACATTGCGTCCCGCGCCCGTAATCGCTTTGACGGCGACGGCCACGCCAGTGGTGCAGAACGACATCGCCGCGCAATTGGGGCTGGCGGACACGTCGCGCTTCATTCAGGGGTTCCGGCGGAACAATTTGGCGGTGGAAGTCGTGGAGGTGGCGCCGTCACAGCGCTCCGACCTGACGCTGGAGTTGTTGGACGACGACGAGCGCCGTCCGGCGATTGTCTATACGCCGACACGGGCGCAGGCGGAATCGGTGGCATCTATGCTGGCACACCACTTTCCCTGCCAGGCATATCATGCGGGGCTGGATGCGGAGCGCCGCAAGCGCGTGCAGGAGGAGTTCCTGGGCGGCAGGCTTGAGGTAATGGTGGCGACCATTGCGTTCGGGATGGGCATCGACAAGCCCGACGTGCGCACCGTGATTCACACCGCGCTGCCCAGCAGTCTGGAAGCGTTCTACCAGGAGATCGGTCGCGCGGGACGCGATGGCGCGCCCAGCCGCAGCGTCCTGATGCACTCCTACGCGGACCGGCGGACGCATGATTTCTTCTTCGAACGCGATTATCCCGACGTGTCGGTGCTGGACAGAATTTTTGGCCGCTTGAGCGCGGCGCCGGAAGAGAAGTCGATCGTGCAGAAGCAGTCGCGCATGACCGAAGAACAGTTCGATAAGGCGCTGGAAAAGCTCTGGATCCACGGCGGGGCGCTGGTGGATTTCGCCGATAACGTGGCTCGCGGGCACGAGCACTGGCGCGGGCCTTACATTGCGCAGGGCGAGCAGAAGAAGCAACAGCTCGATTTGATGCTGCGTTTTGCCGAGACCAGCGAGTGCCGTATGGCATCGCTGGTGCGCCACTTCGGCGATCTGGCGGACTCCCACAAGGCGTGCGGCATTTGCGATTTTTGCGCGCCGACGGAGTGTTCCGGACAGCGCTTCCGTCCGGCGAGCGCGGCTGAACGTGTGATCGCGAAAGCGGTGGTGGAGGCGCTGCGCACGGGCGCGGGGCGATCCACCGGCAAACTGCATGCGGAGGTCTGCCCGCACGGCCAGATGACGCGCGACGAGTTCGAGGAACTGCTGGGCTCGATGGCGCGCGCCAATTTCCTGAAGTTGACGAATACCGTATTTGAGAAGGACGGCAAGCAGATCCCGTTTCGCAAAGTGGCGCTGACGCGCGACGGCGAAGCGGTGGAAGATATCGTGGACGGCGAGCTATTCATGAAGGACGTGTCGCTGGCAGAAGGCAAGCGCAAGAGCAGGAAGAAGGCCGCGAAGCCCAAGGCTAAGCGGTCCCGGAAAGCTCCGCCTGCGCCGCTGCTGCCGCCGGCGCCTCCGCGCGCGGCGGACCGTCCCAAGCAGGCGGCCGATTCGCACGTGGAAGATTCGCTGCGCAAGTGGCGCATGGCGGAGGCCAAGAAGCGTGGCATGCCAGCCTTCCGGATCTTTAGCGATCAGGTGTTGAAGGCCGTGGCCGCGAGGCGTCCGGCTACCGCGGCCGAGTTACTGGCCATCCCCGGGCTGGGAATCGGCACGGTGGAGAAGTACGGCGCACAGATCTACCGGGTGCTCCACGAGACCGGCGATTAGGTCCCTTACGGAAATGTCGTGGACGACGGCGTCGAAAACCACCGCTTCCTAACGGTCACGGCTCTGATCGGGTCGGTCACGGCTCTGATCGGGTCGGTTCTTGAAGTTACGATCCGACTACGCCGGCCAGGGGGCTGCTGGCCGAGGCATACAGCTTGCGGGGCATGCGGCCGGATTCCCAGGCCAGCCTGCCTGCTTCGACGCTGAGTTTCATGGCGCGCGCCATTTTGACGGAATCGTCGGCCGCGGCGATGGCGGTGTTCATGAGCACGCCATCGCAGCCCAGCTCCATGGCGATGGCGGCGTCGCTGGCCGTGCCCACTCCGGCATCGACAATCATCGGGACTTCGGTGATCATCTCGCGGAAGATGCGCAGGTTTACGGGATTCTGAATGCCGAGTCCGCTGCCGATGGGAGCGGCGAGCGGCATGACGGCGGCGGCTCCGGCATCGATCAGGCGTTTGGCGTTGACGATGTCGTCATTGGTATAGGGCAGGACGACGAAGCCCTCTTTGACCAGGATTTTGGTGGCTTCCAATAATCCGGCGTTGTCAGGAAAGAGGGTCTTCTCGTCGCCGATTACCTCCAGCTTTACCCAGTTGGAGAGGCCCACTTCGCGGCCCAGCATCGCGGTACGCACCGCATCGTCGGCGGTGTAGCAAGCGGCGGTATTCGGCAGGATAAAAATCTTAGTGCGATCGATGTAATCGATCAGGGATTCCTTGGTCCGGTCGGTCAGGTTGACGCGGCGTACGGCGACGGTCACCATGTCGGCGCCGCTTGCCTCGTGACAGCGCATCATCTCCTGAAAACTGCGGTACTTCCCGGTTCCCACGATGAGGCGCGACGAAAATTCGTGCCCTGCAATGGTCAATTTGTCGGACATGCTTCCATTGTAACGGGAAGCGCTAGTTTTCCACCGGAGTGCCGCTCACGCCGTCGACGACGACGACTTCCACCGCCGACCTGCGAGTTACCAGTCTGAGGCCGAGTTGATCACGCAGCGCGGCGGAGAGCGAGGGGCGGTTCATGATGGGGGACGAGGGTTGTGCGCCGGGCTCGGCGAGCAAGGCATCCGGGGCCCATTCGAGTACGAAATCGAAGGGACGAGTGAGGCCCGTCGCGTCCTCGACTGGATCGCCGAGTTGCTCAGCCAACACTTTGGCCAACATCGCCGCGGTGACCTTGGTATCCACCAGGCGGCCGTGGTCTGTCATCTTGAATGGGTTTTGCCCAAAACCTTCGCCGAGATCGACGTAGTGGAGTTTCGGTCCGGCCTTGTCCACGGCCAGCGCGTACGTCGAGAGTTCGCGGTTTTCCTTGTGGACGCGAAGCTGGAATCGCTCGGCCAGCAGCGCCCGCATCATGAGTCGGAGTTGCCCGGGGAGTAGTTCCGCGGTGGGGATTTTGGCCAGGATGTCGAATCGAGCCGAATCCAGGTTCTTCGCACCGATGAGGCGGCGCTCATCGAGATCGTACGCCCACCGGATGAGAAATGCCAGCGACGTATTCGACGTGGCGAACTGGGCCTGCGTGCGCTTGATGCCCATCGGCGGACTGTCCAGGGTGCTCGCTTTGATTGCCGCAACCTCGAAGGCCGGCGGCACTTGTCCGACACACGCTACGCTCGCGGTGAACAAGATCAATCCGAACTGGAATGTGCTTCGCGGTCTCACCGACTTGGACCTCTCTACACGATGATATTTCCAAGCGCAGCGAGAAGTGTGGCGACTATCCGCAGGCTAGCGATTGTCCCAGGGGACGCTGTGGTCGCTGGTGACGGCCCGCGTCTCGGCAGGCGAGTCTGTGCGGAAGAGCGACCAGGGGCCGGGGATCCAGGGGTAGCGCTCGACTACGCGCTCATCCACGATGACGCCGAGGCCGGGCGCGCGCGGCACGATCAGGTCGCCGTTCTCCACTTGCAGGGGCTCGGTGAGGATCTCCGCTGCCAGCGGGAACGGATACATGCCCACGCGACCGGGGCTGGAATAGCAGGGGTACTCAAGCCATTCCGCCACCAGTTGCGGCCAGCAGATGCCCAGGTGGGCGGCGGCCACGACTTCGAGCGCGGTGCCCCAACTGTGGAAGGCGAAGGTCAGCCCCTGGCGCGCGATTTCGGCGAAAAGGCGGCGTCCCAGCGAGTAGCCGCCCTGGCAGCAGACGTCCATCTGCACGTACTCGACGGCTTGGGTGAGGATGAGATCGAGGTAGCGATCCTCGTTGGGCTCGTGCTCGCCGGAGGCCAGCGGCACGAGGTCCTTTTCCTTGAGAGCCAGGTAGGCGGCGTGGTCGTCCGGCGGAAGGGGTTCCTCGAGCCAGGCGATGTGGTGGGCAGCCATATCGCGGGCCAGTTGTTCGACGGTGGCGGGGGAGTAGTTGCCGTCGCCCATGCGCCACCAGGTGTGGGCGTCCACCATAAGGTCGAAATCGGGACCGACGGTCTTACGCATGAGGCGCACGGTCTCGAGGTCCTTCTCAGGCCCTCCGGCGGGGCGCATTTTGTAGGCTCGGAAGCCTAATTCCGCGATGGCCTGGGCTTCCGCCGCGTAGCCCTCGGGCGGCATGTACATTCCGGCGCTGCCATAGAGGCGAATACTGTCGCGCACGCGGCCGCCCAGGAGTTCGGAGACCGGAACGCCCTTGGCCTTGCCCGCAAGATCGTAGAGCGCGATTTCGACCGCGCAGTAGATCTTGGCAAGTTCCGGATCGGCGCCTGGGCCCTGGAAGAAGAGCACGCGCAGAGCGTCGGGATCGGCGAGCACGCGGCCCTCGAGAAATGGGGCGATGGTTTGCTCGATGGCCCGGTGTACGGCTTCGCTGCCGGGGCCCGGGGCATAGCCCACCAGGCCGTTATCGGTTTGCACGCGGACGAATAGGGCGTCGCGTTTCAGCAGGGTCCGCTCCCCGCCGTGGAAGGAGAGCTTGACCGGCTCCGGAAAAGGGTAAGAGAGAAGGAAGGAACGAACGCTCGCGATCTTCATGGGACGCGGAATCAGGATAACATGCGCTTATTAGACACCGCTTCTAGAGATAGTGCATCAGAAGCAGGCTGCCGGTGGCGGCCACGAAGGACGATACAACGGGCAGGCGCCAGAGCGGCTTACGCGAACGCGGAGGGGCGAAATCGGGCAGGTCCCCCGCCGCCTCCGGAATGGACCCGGACGGCTGCTCTTCGGGAACTGGCGGGGTCGCGGCCTTCAGGAAGCTCTCGCCAAGAGCCTGCACCATACCGCGCATATTGCGGTCCTGGGTTTCCATGAGTTCGCGGAGTTCGGCGAGTTGGCGGCCGTGATCGGCGGCCTTGGCTTCTTCGCGCACCGCGGCCCGTATTTCTGCCTCGAAGGTCTGCATGCGGGTGGCGACGGCTTTGGCGATCTGTTCGTCCATGAAGCGCGCCAGGGTCTCGGCGAATTCCTTATGCACGGACGCCATCTGAGAGCGCAGGGTGCGGATCTCGGTTTCCAGGGTCTGGCGCTGCGAGGTTACGGCGGCGGCGATCTCACCGCGGAGGGCGTCCAGGCGGGTTTCGACGCCTTCGGCAAGCTGGTGATCCTGATCGTCCAGGGCGTCCAACTCGCGTTGAATCCGGGTCTCCATCTCCACCAGGCGGCGGTCGATCTGGCCGCCGGTTTCCGTGACGCGGCGGCTGATGTTGGCTAGCGCGGCTTCCATGGGCAGGTTTGCCGCGGGCGAAGGGCGAGGTGGGGGCGGTACGAGCAAAGGATCCTGGGGGGCGGTTCTCTGCTGCCCTTCTTTGTACCACTCGGACTTGGGCGGCTCGGGAGCGGGGGCAATGGCGAGAGCCGGAATCGCGGTACGGTTCGCGGCAATGCGCGCCGCGCTGCGCGTGAGTGTCACGCCCACACCAAACGCCAGTCCGTCCCCGAAGGCGACGGCCAGGGTTCGCCACACGGACGAATCGCGACTGTTCTGCATAACACATAATGTACCGGAAATGTTTTGGAGGCGAAAGCCTTTTCATTGGGCGAGCTCGGCCGGCCGGAACTGACGGTTAGGTCCGGGTGGTATAACGCACTTATGCATTTCGCATTCAATTGGACACAGGGTCTGGACGATGTCCTCAAGTTGCTGATCGCTTATCTGCTGGCTTTGCCGGTGGGTCTATACCGGGAGAAGGAGGCGCACAGCGTGGGTGTGCGGACCTTTCCGGTGGTAGCGATGGCGAGTTGCGCGTACGTGCTGCTGGCTTCGCCAGACGGTCAAGCGCATCTTGATGCGCAATCGCGGATCATCCAGGGCGTGGTGGCCGGGATCGGCTTCATCGGGGGCGGGGCGATTCTGAAATCGGAGAATCGGGTGCACGGGGTTGCGGCCGCGGCCAGCATCTGGAACTTCGGCGTGGTGGGTGCGTCGGTCGCGCAGAATCGCTACCTGCTGGCCGCAATGCTGGCACTCTTGAATCTGTTTACACTGCGAATTCTGCTGCCCGTAAAGAGTAAATTGGATGAGACGCTGGCGTCCTCGGACGGCGCCACGCCAGAGCCGTAGTGCAACCTGCCGGCTTGCCACTGCGTCGGAATGGCATGACCAGCGGCGGCAATGATCGCGCAACTCCGTTACGGCAGTGGTCCAAGGCGGCCTACTATTCGCTAGAATGGAAACGCAAGGCCCACCATGATTCGCCAGTTGCTTCTCCCGGCGGTCGTAGCCGTTCTCGTGGACGTCTCCTGTACACACGTCGTACGGCCTACTCCATTGACCCGTCCGGCAGAGACTTCGCGTGAAGACGGAACGATGGCAGGCACAACGAAACCGGGCGTGTTCGCACAAGACTATCCAACAAAACCAGTGCGCGTGATCGATCCGTTCGGGGTGGGCGGTGGACCTGACGCGCTGGCCCGTGCCCTCGCCCCGAAGCTCTCCGGACTGTGGGGCCAGCCCGTGACAGTCGAAAACCACCCCGGCGCGGGAAGTACGGAAGGTCCCGCCCTCGTCGCGAAGTCGCCGGCAGACGGTTACACGTTGCTCATCAGCACCAGTGCGCAGGCATACAGCGCCGCTTTTTCGAAGAACCTGCCGTACGACCCGTTGAAGGATTTCATCCCAGTGGCTTCACTTACCACCCAGCCCTACGTGCTGGTCGCCGGCAAGCTGACTGGCATCACCACTGTAAGTGAGCTTGTTGCGGCGGCGAAGGCAAAGCCGGGTGAGCTGAAGTTTGGCTCCTCGGGCATGGGTACCGGGACGCACCTGGGGATTGAGAAATTCAATCTAGAGATGGGCATTAAGGGGCTGCACATGCCCGCCCATGTGGGCGACGCGATTGCCGACACGATCGCCAATACGGTCGCAGGGCGTACCGATTACTTGCTGGCACCGATCGCTCTCGCCCTGGGCGAGATTCGTGCGGGCAGGCTCCACGCACTAGGAGTGAGCACCAAGAAACGCTCGTACTTGCTACCGGAAGTGCTGACGATCGCGGAGGCCGGCGTCGCCGGCTTCGACTTCCCCATTTGGTATGGGATATGGGCGCCGGCTGGCACTCCGACCGCAGTGGTCGACAAACTTGCGAAGGACATTGCACGCGCTCTGGCCGCGACGGATATGCGCGCTTGGCTCGCGGAGCACGGAGCCGACCGTATGAGCATGACGCAGCCTGAGTTCGCGCGCTTTGTCCTGAGCGAAAGTGAAGGCGCCGCGCGTATCACGAAATCAGCTGGGATCAAACCTTAGTAATTGTGAAAACTAAAACAGGCTTGCCAGCATTGAGCGGAAGGCCTGTCCCCGGTGGCTGAGGGAGAATTTCTGTTCGCCGGTGGCTTCGGCGAAGGTGCAGCCGAAGGCGGGGCAGTAGAAGAGCGGGTCGTAGCCGAAGCCGTTGGCGCCGCGGGGTTCGTTCAGGATTTCGCCCTCTGCCGCCCCGTGGTAGACGCCGATTACGCGGGGGCCATCCACCAGGGCGATGGCGCAGACGAAGCGGGCCTTTCGATTTGCGGTGCCTTGCAGCCGTTCGAGCAGCAGGCGGTTGTTGGCTTCGTCAGTGGCGCCAAGCCCCGAGTAGCGCGCGGAGTAGACGCCGGGCGCGCCGCCCAAGGCATCGACTTCCAGGCCGGAATCGTCGGCGAAGAGGAGCCCCGCGGCGTGGGGGCTATAATGCAGCGCCTTCTTGATGGCGTTCTCTTCGAAGGTGGCGCCGTCTTCCACCGCTTCAGGCAACTGCTTGAAGTTGGGGACGTGATCGATCTCGATGCGAGAGAGATCGGCGGCGAGGCGGAATTCGCCCAGCTTACCCGCATTTCCCGTGGCGCAGTAGAGGTGAATCATGTCGGGGTAAATCGGTTCCGTCAAGCGCCGATAATTTCGAGCTGCTTGCGCGCCAGTTCCGCGATTCCTGTGCGGGCCAAAACCATCATTTGAGCCATCTGTGAATCGTCGAAGGGCTCGTGCTCGGCAGTAGCCTGGACCTCTACGAATTTGCCGGCGCCCGTCATCACCACGTTCATATCAACATCGGCCTGCGAATCCTCTTCGTAGCAGAGGTCGAGCATGGGTACGCCGCCGACGAGGCCCACGCTGGTGGCGGCAATGTATTCGCGCAGCGGATTGTGCTTGAGCAGGCCGTAAGTGCGTAGTTGCCGGAAGGCCATGGCCATGGCGACGAAGGCGCCGGTGATGGACGCGGTGCGCGTGCCGCCGTCGGCCTGTATGACGTCGCAATCGATGATCACGGTACGTTCGCCGAGCACGTTCATATCGACGGCGGCGCGCATCGAGCGGCCGATGAGGCGCTGGATCTCGTGGGTACGGCCCGAGGGGCGGCCCTTGGTTACCTCGCGCGGTGTGCGCTTGGCGGTGGCGCGCGGCAGCATGGAGTATTCGGCGGTCACCCAGCCCTTTCCGCTATTGCGCAGGAAGGGGGGCACGGTATCTTCCACCGTGGCGGCACAAAGTACGTGCGTGTTGCCCACCTTGATGAGCGCGGAACCTTCCGCGGTCATGAGGCAGCCGGTCGTAATCTGTACTGGCCGGAGTTGGTCCGGCGCTCGCTTATCGGTTCGCATTACTTGTCATCACCAGGTAGAGAAATACCATCACGCCGATCATGATGAGCAGAATCATGATCACGCAGCCGGCGGCGCCTTGAGGGCGTGCAGCTTTCTTGCCGCCAGCCCGCACCGGCTTGAATTTTCCCATAAATCCGATGGTAGCATCGTGACTGTAATATCGTTACTGATGATGCGCCCTCGAATTCTCCTGGCTGCTGCGCTGGTGCTCGCGGCATGCGGCCGCAAGCCGGCGACGATGCCGGATCTGTTCCCCGAGACGGTGGGTGCGTGGCGCCGCAGCGCGGCTTCGGAACTCGCCGCATCCGCTGCGCCGGATGGCATTGATGTCGCCGTGGTGGAAAAGGTGCGCGCGGCGTCGTACGAAGGCCCTGGCAAGTTGGACGCGCGGGCGTACCAACTTACGTCGTCGGCCGTGGCGCTGGATATCGTGCAGCGCTGGCATGCCACGGCGGACACCGTGTACTTCTATCAGGACCGTTTCCTGGTAGTGCTGAAGTGGCAGACTGCCGACCGCAAGGCGCTGCAGGAATTCGTGGCGGCGCTGGACGCCAAGCTCAAGGCGAAGCCGTAGAGCGCCACTATAATGGAAGGACACCCATGTCCTCTTCCGCCATCGCCGCCGCTACGCCTGAGATGATCGCGCGCTACGAGACTGTAATCGGACTCGAAGTGCACGTGCAGTTGGCGACGGCCACGAAGATTTTTTGCGGCTGCCCCACGGGTTTCGGCGCGCCGCCCAATACCAATGTGTGCCCGGTGTGCCTGGGGCTGCCCGGCGCGCTGCCGGTATTGAGCCGCGGCGCGGTGGAGTTGGCGATCAAGGGCGCGCTGGCGTTGAGCTGCGAGATCCGCGGGTTTTCGCGCTTCGCACGCAAAAATTACTTCTACCCCGATTTGCCGAAGGGCTATCAGATCTCGCAATACGACCAGCCGTTCGCCGAGCACGGCTACATCGACATCGTGGTGGATGGGCAATCGAAGCGGGTCGGCGTGACGCGCGTGCACATGGAAGACGATGCGGGCAAGAGCGTACACGACGGGTTCAAGGATTCCAACCGGTATTCGTACGTAGATTTGAATCGCAGCGGTACGCCATTGATCGAAATTGTCAGCGAGCCGGATATGCGCAGCGCGGACGAGGCGCACGCGTATCTGACGGAAGTGAAGCAGCGGATTCAGTTCATCGAGGCTTCGACCTGCGATATGGAGAAGGGGCACCTGCGCTGCGATGCCAATGTGAGCGTGCGCCTCAAGGGTGCGGCGGAGTTGGGCACGCGCGCGGAGGTCAAGAATCTGAATTCGTTCCGCTTCCTGAAGCAGGCCATCGATTTCGAAGTGGCGCGTCAGGTGGCGCTGGTGGAAAGCGGTGGCAGGGTGGTGCAGGAGACGCGGCTCTACAACCCCGATTTGGAAGAGACGTTCAGCATGCGCAGCAAGGAAGACGCGCACGACTACCGCTATTTTCCGGAGCCGGATTTGGTGCCGCTGCAGATCGGCGAACAGTGGTTGAGCGCGGTGAAGGCGTCGATGCCGGAATTGCCGGGCGTGAAGCGGGCGCGATTCCTTGAAGAGTTCGGACTCTCGGAGTACGACGCCGATGTATTGACCGCGAGCCGCGGCATCGCGGAGTATTTCGAGACGGTCGCCGGGGTATCGGGCAACGCGAAGATGGCGGCGAATTGGGTGATGGGCGAGCTGGCGGCGACGCTGAAAGCGGAAGGCAAGGAGATTACGGACTCGCCGGTAAGCGCGGAGAATCTGGGGCAGTTGGTGAAGCTGATTGCGAGCGAGGAACTCTCGGGCAAACTGGCGAAGCAGATTTTTCCCAAGATGTTTGCGAGCGGCGAGGGGCCGGGCGTGATCGTAGAGCGCGAGGGGTTGAAACAGATATCCGACAGCGGCGCAATCGGCAAGGTGATTGACGAAGTGATTGCGGCCAATCCAAAGCAGGTGGAGCAGTACAAGGGCGGCAAGACTACGGTGATCAACTTCCTGGTGGGGCAGGCGATGAAGGCCACGCGCGGACAGGCGAATGTGGCGACGTTGACCGAGTTGTTCAAAGAGAAATTGGGGTGACACGATGTTAAAAGTTGGCGACGAGGCTCCCGATATTCAGTTGCACACGGACTCGGGCGAAGATTTCCGCTTGTCGGAGATGAAGGGCA